>JAKBCB010000447.1 GCA_021808185.1 Pseudomonadota bacterium | reverse complement strand
CGATGCCCGACATCACCGGCAGCATCCAGTCGAGCAGCACAATGTCCGGCTGCGTTTCGGCGATGCGGGTCAGCGCCTCCTGCCCGTCCGCGGCTTCCTCGACCCGAAAGCCCTGCTTTTCGAGGTTGTAGCGCAGCATGGTCGCCAGCGCCGCCTCGTCCTCGACGACCAGGACCAGCGGCTTGGCCAGCGTCGAACCACCTTCCGGCATCCGTGTCCCTTCCTCGTGTTGCAGTCGCAGCGCCATCGACATGCCCCTTGCTACTCCCGATTGGGGCGCACGACGGCGTAAGCCGAGGTATCGCCCTTCGGCCGGTTGCCACTCAGCGGCTCGCCCTTGACCGCGTAATAGACCGTCTCCGCCACGTTGGTGGCGTGGTCGCCGATCCGCTCCAGGTTCTTGGCGATGAACAGCAGGTGGGTGCACGGCGTGATGTTGCGCGGGTCTTCCATCATGTAGGTGATGAGTTCGCGGAACAGCGCGTTGTAGATCTCGTCCACGCCCTCGTCCGAGCGCCAGACATCGACCGCCTTGTCGGCGTCGCTTTCGCCCACCGCGTCGATCACGGATTTCAGGTTTTCCTGCACCAGCCGCGACATGTGCGCGAGCCCGGCGAGCGCGAACGGCAGGTTGATCTGGTTCAGCACGAGGCTGCGCTTGGCGACGTTGGCGGCGTAGTCCCCGATGCGCTCCAGGTCGCCGGTGATCTTCAGGCTGGCGACGATCAGCCGCAGATCCTGCGCCATCGGCTGGCGCAGCGCCAGCAGGCGGATCACGAACTCCTCGACATCGCGCTCCAGCGCATCCACCTTCACGTCGGTTTCGACCGCGGCCGTCGCCGCCGCGTTGTCGCGCGAGAGGATTGCCTCGCACGCCATCGCCACCTGACTCTCGACCAGCCCGCCCATTTCCGTGAGCAGGGCGCGCAGCCGGTTCAACTCGACCTCGAAGCTTTTCACGATATGTTCGGCCATTTCCGGTGCCATGCCTTGCCTGCCTTCCCGCTCAGCCAAACCGGCCGGTGATGTATTCCTGCGTCCGCTTCTCGCGCGGGGCGGTGAAGATGCGCGCGGCCGGCCCGACCTCGACCATCTCGCCGAGAAAGAAGAACGCGACCTGATCGGCGCAGCGTGCCGCCTGCTGCATGTTGTGCGTGACGATCGCGATGGTGAAATCGCGCTTCAGCTCGTCGATCAGTTCCTCGATCTTCAGCGTGCTGATCGGATCGAGCGCACTGGTCGGCTCGTCGAGCAGGATCACGTCCGGGCGCGTGGCGATGGTGCGCGCGATGCACAGCCGCTGCTGCTGCCCGCCCGAAAGGCCCATGGCCGAGGCGGAGAGCCGGTCCTTGACCTCCGCCCACAGCGCCGCGCGCGTCAGCGACCATTCCACCCGCTCGTCCATGGCGCTCTTGGACAGGCGCTCGTGCAGTTTCACGCCGAAGGCGATGTTGTCATGGATGGACATCGGGAACGGCGTCGGCTTCTGGAACACCATGCCGATGCGGCTGCGCAACTGGTTCAGGTCGATGCCGGGGGCCAGGATGTTCTGCCCGTCCATCACCACCTCCCCGGTGGCGCGCTGGTTCGGATACAGGTCGTACATCCGGTTCAGCACCCGCAGCAGCGTGGATTTGCCACAGCCGGAGGGGCCGATCATGCCGGTCACCTGCCGGTCCGGCAGGTCCAGCGTGATGCCCTTCAGCGCCTTGTTGGCGCCGTAGAAGAATTCCACGTTGCGGATCGCCATTTTCGGCGCGTTCAGGCCGCTTGTGGCGCGCACCTGCACCGATCCGCGGTCCTGCCGTTGCTCTGCCGGCGCGCCGCTGGCCGCGTCTGTCGTCACCTGAGTCATGCCCCACCTATGATTGGTTGCGCGCGCGCAGGAAGAACCGCGCGCCCACGCTGACCATCAACACGAACAGCGTCATCAACAGCGCCCCCGCCCACGCCAGGCTGTGCCAGGCATCGTACGGGCTCAGCGCGAACTGGAAGATCACAACCGGGATATTGGCCATCGGCTGCGACAGGTCGGTGCTCCAGTACTGGTTGTTCAGGGCCGTGAACAGCAGCGGCGCGGTCTCGCCGCTGATGCGCGCGATGCCCAGCAGCAACCCCGTCAGCATCCCGCTGCGCGCCGCCGGATACATCACCTGCGTGACCACCCGCCATTGCGGCGCGCCCAGCGCCAGTGCCGCCTCACGCAGCTGGTTGGGGATCAGGCGCATCGTCTCGTCGGTCGTGCGCACCACCACCGGCAACAGGATCAGCGCCAACGAGACCGCCCCCGCCCAGGCGGAGAAATGCCCGCTCGGCCCGACCACCAGCGTATAGACGAACAGACCGATCACGATGGACGGCGCCGAGAGCAGGATGTCGTTCACGAAACGGATGATCTCCGCGATCGGCCGCATCTTGCCGTATTCGGCCAGATAGGTGCCCGCCAGGATGCCGATCGGCGCGCCGATCAGCACCGCGAAGAAAATGATCGCGCCGCTACCGAAGATCGCGTTGAGCAGCCCCCCCTCGGACCCTGGCGGCGGCGTCATCTGCGTGAACAATCGCGGGCTGAGTGCGGCGAACCCGTTGTAGATCGTGGTCAGCAGAATCCAGACCAGCCAGAACAGCGCGAACACTGCGGCCGCCCCGCTGAGGGTCAGCGCCACCGCGTTGGTCACGCGCCGGCGGCGGAGCAGGCGGGATGTCGGCGGGATCATCGCGCGCCCTCCTTTCGCCGCAGCCGGACCAGCATGATCTTGGCCGAGGCGAGAACGATGAACGTCACCACGAACAGCACGAACCCGAGCGCGATCAGCGAGGACCGGTAGATGTCCGAATCCGCCTCGGTGAACTCGTTGGCGATCACGGCGGCGATCGAATTGCCCGGCGCCAGCAGCGACGCGCTGAAATCGTGCGCGTTGCCGAGCACGAATGTCACCGCCATGGTCTCGCCTAGCGCGCGGCCGAGGCCGAGGAAGATGCCGCCGACCACCGCCGTGCGCGTGTACGGCAGCACGACGCCCCGCACCACCTCCCACCGCGTCGCGCCGAGGCCGAACGCCGCCTCTCGCAAGGTGGCCGGCACCAGCGCGAACACGTCGCGCATCACCGAGGAGATGAACGGGATCACCATGATCCCCAGGATCACCCCCGCCGTCAGCATGCCGAGGCCGAGCGGCGGACCGTCGAACAGCGCGCCCAGCACGGGCAATGGCCCCAGCGTGTTCGACAGGGCCGGCTCGATCCAGTCGGACATGAAGGGGACGAACACGAACAGCCCCCACATCCCGTAGATGATACTGGGAATGCCCGCCAGCAGTTCCACCGCCGCGGCGACCGGGCCGCGCACCCAGGGCGGTGCCACCTCCGTCAGGAACAGCGCGACCCCGAAGCTGACCGGCACGGCCACGACCATGGCGATGAGCGAGCTGATCAAGGTGCCATAGATCGGAATGAAGGCGCCGAACACGCGCCGGAC
>JAKBCB010000446.1 GCA_021808185.1 Pseudomonadota bacterium | reverse complement strand
CCAGCGCCGCCGCCATCGGGGCCAGCGACATCTCCGGCACGCGCTTGCCCTTGGGGCGGTCGAAATGGCTCAGCACGATCACCCGCGCGCCGTGGCCGGACAGTTCGCGAATGGTGGGGGAGAGGCGTTCGATGCGCGTGAGGTCGGAAATCTTCCCGTCGCGCACCGGCACATTGAGGTCCGCGCGCAGCAGCACCCGCTTGCCCGCGACCGCGACGCCGTCCAGCGTTCTGAAGCTCATGCCTCTCCCCCGTGTGCCGCGGTTACAGGCTGCCGAGCAGGGCGGCGGTGTCGGACATGCGGTTGGAGAAACCCCACTCGTTGTCGTACCACGCCATCACCCGATAAAGCGCGCCGTCCACCACCGTGGTCTGCGGCGCGTCGAACGTGGACGACGCGGGGACGCCGTTGAAGTCGCTGCTGACCAGCGGGGCGGTGTTGTAGGCGAGGATGCCCTTCAGCGCACCCTCGCTCGCCGCCTTCATCGCCGCGTTGATCTCTTCCTTCGATGTGGATTTTTCCAGCATCACGTCGAGCGAAACCAGCGAGACATTCGGCGTCGGCACGCGGATGGCGGTGCCATCGAGCTTGCCCTTCAATTCCGGCATGACCAGGCCCACGGCCTTCGCGGCGCCGGTGCTGGTCGGGATGATGTTCACCGCCGCCGCGCGGGCGCGGTGCAGATCCTTGTGCAGCGTATCGACGGTGTTCTGGTCGCCGGTGTACGAGTGGATCGTCACCATGTAGCCGCGCACGACCTTGAAGTTGTCGTGCAGCACCTTCACCACCGGCACGAGGCAGTTGGTGGTGCAGGAGGCGTTGGACACCACGGTCATGTCCTTGGTCATGACGTGATGGTTCACGCCGTAAACCACGGTCGCGTCGGCGCCGTCGGCCGGGGCCGACACCAGCACTTTTCGGGCGCCCGCCTGGATCAGTTGCGAGGCGGTGGTCTTGGAGGTGAAGCGGCCCGTACACTCCATCGCGACATCGATGCCCTGATACGGCACCTTCGTCGGGTCCTTTTCGGCGGACACCTTGATCGGGCCCCAGGTGCGGCCGCCGGAATGGATGGTGATGGTGTCGCCATCGACCACGACTTCGCCGGGGAAGCGGCCGTGCACGCTGTCGTAGCGGAACAGATGGGCGTTGGCTTCCACGCTGCCGAGGTCGTTGATCGCGACCGGCACCACGTCCGTGCGCCCGCTCTGCACCATGGCGCGCAGCACGAGGCGCCCGATGCGTCCGAATCCGTTGATGGCAACCGTCACGGCCATGGCTTCAATCCCTTGCTGTGCAAGCGCGCGGCTTGCGTATCATTCTCGCGCGGCGTGGTCCGGTGGCAAGCCCGGGCGCGCCCGGCTCAGCCGAGCTTCCTGCGCACGGCCGCCGCCACCGCATCCGCCGTGATGCCGAATTCCTTGTACACATCCTCGAACGGTGCGGAGGCACCGAAATGGTCGAGGCCGATGAACACCCCGTCCGGCCCGAGCCAGCGATCCCAGCCGAAGCTGGCGCCGGCCTCGACCGCCACGCGCGGCGCGCCGCCGAGCACGCCGGCGCGATAGGTTTCGTCCTGCGCGGCGAAGAATTCCCAGCACGGCATCGAGACGACCGCGACCTTGATCCCCTCGGCCGCCAGCGCGTCGCGCGCCGCCATCGCGATCATCACCTCCGAGCCGGTGGCCAGAATCGTCGCCTGCCGCGGGCCATCCGCCTCGGCCAGCACGTAGGCGCCGCGCGCGCTGCGGTTCTCGCCGACATCGGTGCGAAACGCCGGCAGCGCCTGCCGCGACAGCGCGAGCAGGCTCGGGCCATCGGTGCGGCGCAGCGCCAGATCCCAGCACTCCGCCGTCTCCATCGTGTCGCCCGGGCGGAACATCGCGATGTTCGGCATCGCCCGCAGGCTGGCCAGATGCTCGACCGGCTGGTGCGTCGGTCCGTCCTCGCCCAGGCCGATGCTGTCATGCGTGAGTACGTGGATCACGCGCAGCTTCATCAGCGCGGCGAGGCGGACGGCCGGGCGCATGTAGTCGGTGAACACGAAGAACGTGCCGCCGTACGGGATGACGCCGCCATGCAGCGCCATGCCGTTCATCGCCGCCGCCATGCCGTGCTCGCGGATGCCGTAATGCACGTAGCGGCCGGCGTAATTGCCGGGCGTGACGCTCGCCATGCCCTTGACCAGCGTCAGGTTCGAGCCGGTGAGGTCGGCCGAGCCGCCGATCAGTTCCGGCAGCGCGGGAACCAGGCTTTCCAGCACGCGCTGGCTCGCCTGCCGGGAGGCGAGCTTGGGCTTCGTCGCCGCGATGTCGGCGCGCAGCGTGGCGATCGTCTCGTGGAAATTGGCCGGCAGGGTGCCGGCGGTCACACGCTCGAACTCGGCTTTCATCGGGTGCCGGGCGAGCCGCTTCAGCCACGCCCGGCGCGGCGTTTCGCCGCGCGCGCCGACCGCGTGCCACTGTTCCAGCAGCCCCTCGGGAACCTCGAAAGGCGGATGGTTCCAGCCGAGCGCCGCCTTCGCCGCCTGTGCTTCCGCGGCGCCGAGCGCGCTGCCATGCGCGGCGGCGGTGCCCGCCTTGTGCGGCGCGCCGAGGCCGATGATGGTGCGGCAGGCGATCAGCGTGGGCTTCTTCGAGCGCACGGCCATCGACAGCGCGGCCGCGACCTGCGCCGGGTCGTGCCCATCGACGCGCTTGGTGGCCCAGCCATAGGCGGCGAACCGCTTGAGCATGTCGTCCGACGTGCTCAGCGCCGTGTCGCCGTCGATGGAGATGTGGTTGTCGTCCCACAGCACGGTCAGCTTGTTCAGCCGCAGATGTCCGGCGAGGCCGGCGGCCTCGTGGCTGACGCCTTCCATCAGGCAGCCATCGCCCGCGATCACCCAGGTACGGTGATCGACCAGCGACTTGCCGAAACGCGCCGCCAGCAGCCGTTCGGCCAGCGCCATGCCGACGGCGGTGGCGATGCCCTGGCCGAGCGGGCCCGTCGTGGTCTCGATCCCCGGATGCTCGCCATATTCCGGATGCCCGGCGGCGGGCGAGTGCAACTGGCGGAAGCGCTTGAGTTCCTCGATCCCCATGCCGGCATGGCCGGTGAGGTAGAGCAGCGAGTACAGCAGCATCGAGCCGTGGCCGGCGGACAGCACGAACCGGTCGCGGTCCGGCCAGCGCGGGTCGGCGGCGTCGAATTTGTGAAAGCGCGACCACAGCGCGGTGGCGGCGTCGGCCATGCCCATCGGCATGCCGGGGTGGCCGGAGTTGGCCTTTTCCACCGCGTCGATGGTGAGCGCGCGGATCGCGTCGGCCATACGCCGCTCCGGCGTCATCGGGCGCGCCAGAATCGCGGCCTGTTGGGCCAGCGCGGGGTTATCCGTGGGCAGTTCGCCGATGGACGCCATGGTTCCTCCGGGGGTTGCCACGCTATTAGAGAGCGCGCCGCGACAGGGCAAGCCGAGCCGCACCTTGCCCGCGCCCCGGCTTG
>JAKBCB010000445.1 GCA_021808185.1 Pseudomonadota bacterium | reverse complement strand
CCGGCGCTTGGCTTTCCGCCGGGGCAGCCGCAGCGTCTCCGGCACCGCGACCCCGAGCATCCCGCAGAGCGGGCGCAGGATGCGCCCTGCCTGGCGTGGGGCCGCCGCGATTAGCGCCGCCATCTCCGCCTCCGTCAGCAGATGCTGCAACTGGGAGGCGCCAGCGGACGCCGGCGGCACCAGCCGGACCAGCCAGCCCCGCCCGCGCGGCAGCCTGTCGGGCGGCGGCGGGGGCGCCGTCGCACTGGCCCGCACCGCCGCCACCCGCACCCGCCGCCGCGGCGGGCGCAGCGTGCCGGCGGCGTGCCGCCCGGCCAGCCGCGCGAACCGGTCGCCCAGTCGGCGCAGCCGCCGCCAGATCACCACGATGGTCGGCCCGTCCAGCCGCCCGCCGGCAATGCTGGCGGCGACCGCACGGCACAGCAACGCGATGATGGCGAGGAGACGGGCGGGGAGAGACATGAACGGAACAAGAACATGGGCGGGGCGGGCTGGGCAAGCGGAATCTTCCCCGGCGCGTCCACCCCTACAGGAGGCTGCCGCGGAGTCCTGGCGGCACGCTGATCGCGTCGCGACGTGTCGCGGGACGGTCAGCCGGCTTCGGGCGTGCCGAGATAGGCGGCGATCACGCGCGCATCGGCGGCAACCTCGGCGGGTGTGCCCTCGGCGATCTTGCTGCCCGCATCGAGCACGAACACGCGGTCGGAAATGCGCATCACGGCGGCCATGTCGTGCTCCACCAGCAGCACGGTGACGCCGCGGGCGCGGATTTCGCGCAGCAGCACCACGATCTCCTCGGTCTCGGTGTGATTGAGGCCGGCGCAGGGTTCGTCGGCGAGCAGCAGCAGCGGGCGCGCGGCGATGGCGCGGGCCAGTTCCAGCCGGCGCAGATAGCCGACGGTCAGGCTGGCCGCCGGCTGCGCGGCCGCCTCGGCAAGCCCGGTGAGGGACAGCGCCTCCGTCACCACCTTGGCCACGTCGCGCGCGCCGCTGCGGCCGAACAGCGCGCCGACGCGCACGTTCTCCGCCACCGTCAGGCCGGGAAACGGGCGCGCGATCTGGAACGCGCGGGCGATGCCGCGCTCGGCGATGCGCACGGTGCTGAGGCCGTCGATGCGCGCGCCGCCGAAGCTGATGCTGCCGCCATGCAGCGGCAGGAAGCCGCTGATCAGGTTGAACAGCGTCGATTTGCCGGCGCCGTTCGGCCCGATCAGGCTGCAGATGCTGCCGGCATCGACGCGGAACGACACGTCGGCGATGGCGGCGAGGCCGCGGAAATGCCGGCTGACCCCGGCGACTTCCAGCAGCGCCGTCATGCCCCGGCGCGCCGCAGCGCCGCCAGCGCGCCCAGGATGCCGCGCGGCGCCAGCAGCACCAGCGCCACCAGCAGCGCGCCGGTGACGAACATGTGGATGCTGAGCAACTGGCCCAGCACCACCTGTGTCAGCACCGTCATCAGCGCCGCGCCCAGGATCGGCCCGGCCAGCGTGCCGATGCCGCCGAGCAGGCAATAGACGATCATGTCCAGGCTGAAATCCGTGCGATAGACGGATTCGGTCGTGATGTAGCCGAGGCTGTGCGCATAGACCGCGCCGAGCAGGCCGGTCAGCGTGGCGCTGAGCACGAACATGGCGATCTTGTAGCGCTCGGTGGGCACACCGAGCATGCGGGCGGTGTCCTCATCCTCCCGCAGGCTGACCAGCCCCTGGCCGATGCGGCCGATGCGCACGGCGAAACCGATCGCAAGGATAGCGGCGGTGAGCAGCAGGAAGATGTCGTAGTAGAGCGCGTGCTGCGTCACCCCGCGCAGCACCACGCGCGGCAGCACGATGCCGAGCGCGCCCTTCACCCAATCGACATTGCTGGTGAGTTCCGCCAGCACCTGCGCGACGCCCAGCATGGCGACGGCGAAATAGACGCCGCGCAGCCGCAGGATCGGCCAGGCGAGCAGCCCCGACAGCACCGCGCAGGCCAGCGCCCCGGCCGCGGCGCCAACCGCCATCGACAGCGACGCCGGATGCAGGTGCAGCGCCGATTCCAGCAGGGCCGCGGTGAACGCGCCGAGGCCGATGAACGCGGTCTGCCCGAAGCTCCAGTAGCCGGCGAAGCCGCCGAGCAGCGTCCAGGCCAGCGACAGCGCGGCGAAGAACAGGAACAGCGCGCCCACCCGCACCTGGAACGGCGACAGCAGCGCCGGCGCGAAGGCCAGCAGCACGAAGCCCGCGACGCTTGCCGCGATCCACCAGCGATGTGCGCGCACCCCCTCCCGCCACATGGTCATGCCCGCGCGCGCAGCGCGTTGCCGAGCAGGCCGGCGGGCCGCAGCAGCAGCATCGCCACCAGCACCAGGAACATCATCGCGTTGGGGAAGGCCGGGCCGATCAGCCGTGCGGCGAAGGTGTTGATGAGGCCGAGCAGCAGTCCGCCCAGCAGCGCGCCCGCCGGGCTGCCGATGCCGCCCAGCGTCACCACGACGAAGGCGTTCATGGTCCACAGCCCCTCATCGGACGGGGAGAACGGCAGCACCAGGCCGATCACCGCGCCTGAGGCGCCGGCGAAGGCGGCGGAGACGCCGAAGGTCAGCGCATAGACGTGCCGCACATCGACGCCGCACAGCCGCGCCGCCAGTTCCTGCTGTGCGGTCGCGCGCATCACCCGGCCGATCCGGGTCGCCCGCAGGATCAGCGCCAGCGCCGACAGCAGCGCGAGGCTGAGCGCCAGCGCGCCGACCCGGACCAGATCGAGCGTCACCGCCCCCAGCCGCAGATGCGCGAAGGCGTAGGCGGGCGTGATGCTTTTGAAATCGGGGGAGAACAGCAGCACCAGCAGGTTGCGCAGCATCAGCGCGACGCCGAACGTCACCAGCATGGAGGCGAGCAGGGAGGAGCGTTCCACCGCGATCTGCACCAGGCTGCGCTGGTAGAGATAGCCGAGCGCGAACATCACCGCCATCACCGGCGGGATCGCGAGAATCGGGTCAAGGCCGACAGAGTGCCACAGGAACCACGCCAGATAGCCGCCGATCAGCACCAGCACGCCGTGGCTGAGATTGACCACCGACAGCACGCCGAAGATCAGCGAGAACCCGACGGCGGCGAGCGCATACAGCCCGCCCAGCACCAGCCCGTCGGCGATGGTCTGGACGGTCAGCATGCGGCAGCCCATGCGCGCACCCCGTCATTGCGAGGAGCGGAGCGACGAAGCCATCCAGGAGGCTGGGCATTTCGCACAAGCGTTGGCGTGCGACGGCGCGGGCGCCTGCCTGGATTGCTTCGCTGCGCTCGCAATGACGGGTGGGGGTGCGGTGTATTGGCGTGCGATCGTTCTTCGTCATTGCGAGGAGCGGAGCGACGAAGCAATCCAGGAGGCTGGGTGTTTCGCACAAGCGTTGACGTGCGACGGCGCGGGCGCCTGCCCGGATTGCTTCGCTGCGCTCGCAATGACGGGGGGGGGCGCGCCGTCATGACCACCCGTCCCGCGTCAGCCGCGCTGGTCCCA
>JAKBCB010000444.1 GCA_021808185.1 Pseudomonadota bacterium | reverse complement strand
TCGGGCCACGAAACGGGGTGAGGTTGGCGATCAGCGCATCCGCGCCGCGAATATGGTCCTCGTTGCGCAGCGCGATCCGGTGCGGCAGCGCGAGCGCCTCCCATTCCACCGGCTCGCTCTCCAGCGGGTCCATCGGGAACACCCCGGTCAGGCCGTGCCGGGCGCAGATCTGCTTGAGCACGGCGCCGCGTGCCAGCGGATCGGGCAGGAACACGTCGGGGCCGGCGAGATAGACGCGCATGGCGCAAGCTTGCCCCAACGCCCGATGCCGACGAAAGAGCCCAGTGCCGAGATTTTCCACGCGCGGGGTCAAGCCGCTTCCCGCATCGCCAGCCGGATCGCCTCGCTGGAGCGGGAGAACTCGGCATCGAGTCCCTCCACCGCCGCGCGTGCCGCGGCGATGTCGCTGGTCCGCATGGCCGCCATCACCCGCCGCATGCGCGCCTCCAGCCCGGACAGGCCGAAATTGCCCGCCATGCCGGCCAGGGCGTGCGCCGCCTCGTCGATGCGGCGCGGCTCGTCGCCGCGCAGCGCCTCCCGCAACAGCGGCAGGCGCTGGCGGATATCGGCGAGGCATTCCTCCACCAGCGGCGCAAGTATCGCCAGCGACAGGCCGCGCCGCAGGTCGGCGAGACGGGCCATGTCCAGCACCACCGCCTCGGCCGGGGCGGCTGGCGCGTCGGGCGGGGCGGGCGGCGCCGGCGGCGAGGCACCGCCCACGCGCGCGACCGCTGCCAGCAGGTCCGCCGGCCGCACCGGCTTGCCGAGCACCTCGACCATGCCGACCGCGAGGCAGCGCGCCCGATCCTCCGGCGCCGTGGTGGCCGTCAGCGCCACGATCGGCACGGCGCTGGCCGGCGGTGGCAGCGCGCGGATGCGCCGGGTCGCCTCGTAGCCGCTCATGCCGGGCATCACGAGATCCATCAGGATCAGGTCGTACGGCCGCGTCCGCGCCAGCGCCAACGCCTCGGCGCCCGAATCGGCGATGTCCACGCGATGGCCTTCGCGCCGCAGGATGGTCGCCGCGACCAGTTGGTTCGCCGCCAGATCCTCGACCAGCAGCACCCGGGCCGGTCGCACGCGCGGCGGCAGCGGCACGGGCTCGGCGGGCGGCCGCGGCGGTGCCACGGCCACCTCCAGCGGCAGGGTCAGCCAGAACTCGTTGCCCCCCTCCGGCGAGGGGCCGAGGCCGATCTGCCCGCCCATCAGCCGCGCCAGCCGCTCGCAGATGGCAAGCCCCAGCCCGCTGCCGGGGACAGCGCCGATGGTGGCGTTGTCCAGGCGCGAAAAGGGCTGGAACAGCCGGGCGGCCTCGGCCGGCGCAATGCGCGGCCCGGGGTCGCGCACGCCGATCAGCAGCGCCGGCCCGCCCGCCGCGCGCGTGGTCGCGGCGCGGATGGTCACGCAGCCGGGATCGGCGAATTTGGCGGCGTTGCTGACCAGGTTCATCACCACCTGCCGCAGCCTGCCGCGGTCGGCACGCAGCGCGTGCGGCACATCGGGGGCCACCTCCACCACCAGCCCGACATTGCGGGCCGCCGCCTGGGCCGCGAACATGTCGCGCACCCCTTCGAGCATCTCGCGCGGCTCGAAGATGCTCGGCCGCAGCGCGGGCGCCTCGCCCTCCGCCTTGGTCAGATCGAGGATGTCGCGCACCAGATCGAGCAGCGCCTCGCCCGCCTGCCGCGCGGTCTCGGTCAGCGCATGCTGCGGCGGGGTCAGGTTGGACCGGTCGAGCAGCGCAAGGCTGTTCACCACCGCGTTCAGCGGCGTGCGGATCTCGTGGCTGACGATGGCCACGAAGCGGGATTTCTGCTGGATCGCCTCCTCGGCCAGCCGTCGCGCCTGGGCGTGCGCCTCCTCGGCCTGCTTGTGGGCGGTGATGTCGATGTACAGCGTCACCACGCCGCCATCCGGCAACGCGGCGCGGCGCAGTTCCAGGGTGCGCCCGTTCGGGCGCGTGCGCTCGATCACCGCGACACCGGTATGCGCGCGCAGCCGGTGCAGCCGCCGCGCCACCTCGGCCTCGACATCCACCTGCCCGAACTCGCCGGCGAGTGCCTGCGCCCGCAGCACCTCCTCGATCGGCAGGCCGACGCGCAGGATCTCGCGCGGCGCGCCGGTATAGGCGGGGAAGCGGTCGTTCCATTGCACCAGCCGCAGATTGGCATCGAGCAGCATCAGCCCGTCCGACATCCCGGCCAACGTCGCCTCGATCTGCGCGGTCTTGCGCTCGGCGCTCGCCTTGGCGCCGGCGAGTTCGACATAGGCGGCCTCCAGCACCGTCTGATTCACCGCCAGCCGTTCCTCGCGCGCATGCGCCTGGCGCACCTCGCGCACCAGCAGCCAGGCCATGACCAGCAGCGCGAAGGAGACGCTGAACGCGAAGGTGCGCGCGTTCACCGACCAGGTGCGCACGGCGCGCAGCGCCACGTCCTGGTCGATGCCGACGACGATGGTCAGATCCTGGCTGCGCAGATGCCGCAGCGCATGCACCCGCACCACGCCGTCCGGCGCCGAGGGGCCGGTCCAGGTCCGCACCCGCGTCCGCACCGCCTGGGTGAACATCGCCGAGCCCGCGATGTCGGCACCCGGCCGCACCTCGTATGGCGAGACCAGCGCGCGGATCGCGCCGTCCCCGCCCACCAGCGCGATCAGCCCACGCGGGCCGAGATCGACCTGTTCCAGCGGCGAGGTCAGGGTCCACGGGTCGTAGGTGACGACGATCGCGCCGGCGAAGGCGCCGTCATCGCCCTCCAGCCGGCGCGAGAGACTGATCTCCCACCGCCCGGTCGCCTTCCAGTTGATCGCCGGCCCAATGAACAGCCCGGCCCGGCGGGAGGCGGCCTGGGCCTGGAAGTAGTCGCGCTCGGACTGGTTCACCCCCATCAGCTCCTGGCGCGTCGTGGCCACGACGAAACCGTGGCGGTCCAGCAGCGACACCTGCAAGGACAGATCGCCGAGCAGGCTGGAGCGCCGCCGCCACGAGCCAGGGTCGAAATGGATCGGATCGGCGCGCCAATCCGCCGCCAGCGTCTGCATGGTCTCGTCGATCGCCTGGAGCTGGCGTTGCAACTGCCATTCCACGGCCAGGGCGAGATTGGCGACGTTGGCCTCGGCGTGGAACTGCGCCTCCCGCTCCTCGGTGCCGATGGAGGCGAGGGTGAAGGTCCACGTGACCAGCGCGAGCAGCATCGCGGCGGCGGCGATCGCCAGTTGCAGCACGACGATGCGCGTGGGCTGGCCCCTCATCGGCCGGGCGGGCCGGTCGGCGCGGCGCCGCGGGGACATGGGTCGATGCTCACGCGCATTCACCTCGATCGCCAGAACGGCACGCGGTCGCAATCCCGGGCGGCCTGAAACGATCTTAGCCTACGGAACCGTACCGGGTGCATGCAACCGCTGATCCGCCGCGCCGCGCATGCCTGCCGCCGCCGCGACGGCTTGATAGCCCGCCGGAGAGGTGGGAGAACCCCGTGCTCCGGGCGCGCCGGCATGGCCGCGC
>JAKBCB010000018.1 GCA_021808185.1 Pseudomonadota bacterium | reverse complement strand
CAGAGCACCAGCGTCACCGCGACACCGACCAGGATGCCGAGCGTCCAGGCGGAATCGTAGTCGGCGCGGGTCGGGTTGGGGATGCGGATCAGCGCCAGTTGCTGCCCCGCCTGGCCAAACACCTCGACCAGCCCGACCACCACCATCGCCATGGCGACAAGCCCGAAATCCCCGGGGTTCAGCAGCCGGGCGAGCACGAAGGTGCTGAGCAGGCCGAGGCCGCGCACCGCCCAGCGCAGGCCCACCATCCAGGCGCTGCCATGCGCCAGCGCGCGGCCGACATCGAGCGGCGCGCCGCTCACCGGCCGAGCAGCCGGCGCAACGGCGGCGCGGTCACGATCGCGGTGCGCAGCGCGAGCCCAGGCCGGTGGCCGAGCATGGCCGCGCGCAGCAGCCACGGCACCCCCTCGGCCCAGGCGCCGGTCCAGCACGCGCCGCCGCCGACGCGCAGCCAGCGGTCGCCGCGGATGCGCCGGATCTCGGCGGCACTCAGCCGCGCGCGGTTGGCCGCGATGTGGCGCTCGATCATCGGCAGGGTGATGGCGATCTGCTGGCGCGCGCCGAGCGGGGTGCCGACGCCGGAGACGCTGGTGGGCACGCGATGCATGTGCACGAGGGTGGCGCGCACAAAGGCCAGCCGCCCGCGCAGCGCGAGGCGGATCCACAGATCCTGGTCCTCCGCCACCGGGAGCGCCGGGTCGAACCCGCCGGCGGCGAGGAACGCATGCCGCCAGACCAGCACGGTCGATGTGGCGACGGTGTTGCGCTCCAGCAGGCCGCGCCAGGCGTCCGGCCCGTCCTCGGGGATCTCCGCGTTGTAGAGCGGGCCGAGATTTTTGCCGTCCTCGGCGAACAGGCAGGCGGCGCAGGCGACGAAAATCGCCCCGTCCAGCAGCGGCACCTGCCGCGCGAGTTTGCCCGGCAGCCATTCGTCGTCGGCGTCGAGAAAGGCGATGATCTCGGCATCCGTCGCCGCGACGCCCGCGTTGCGCGCGCCGGCCGCCCCGGCCTGGGCGGGCAGCCGCAGCACGCGCGCGCCGAGTCGGCGGGCGAGATCGGCGGTGGCATCGCTGCTCGCGTCATCGACCACCACCACCTCGTCCGGTGGCGGCACCTGCGCCTGTGCCGAGGCGACGGCGCGGGCGATGGTCGCGGCCGCGTCGCGGGCGGGGATGACGACACAGACGCGGGGCCGGTTCACCCGGCCGGTATCGCAGCGGCGCCCCGGGCGGGCAAGGGTGCGATGCGGGCCGGAAAGCTGCTAGACTGCCGCGCATGAACGTCGCCCTGCGCAAGCCGATGACGCTGGAGCAGTTCCTCGCCTGGGAGGAGCGGCAGGAGCGGCGTTACGAGTTCGACGGGTTCTGGCCGGTCGCCATGGCCGGCGGCACGGCGGCGCACGCCGCCATCCAGCGCAACCTCATCATCGCCCTGGGCACCCGGCTGCGCGGCAAGCCCTGCCAGCCCTACGGCAGCGAGCTGAAAATCCTCGTCGATGGCCGCGTTCGCTACCCGGATGCCTTCGTCGTCTGCACCCCGGTGCCGCCGCGCGCGACGCTGGTCGCCGACCCCGTCGTGGTGTTCGAGGTACTGAGCGACGGCAGCGCGCATGACGACCTCGTGGTCAAGCACGCCGAATACCGCGCCAACCCCGCGATCCGGCGCTACGTGGTCCTGCAACAGAGCCGCGCCGGCGCCCTGGTGTTCGCGCGCAAGGGCGAGGACTGGGCCGCCGAGACGGTGTTCGGTGAGGCCGCGGTGCTGCGTCTGCCGGAGATCGGCATCGAGATCCCGCTCGCCGAATGCTACGCCGACCTGCCGCCCGACCCCGAGGCAACACCCCCCGCCGAGGCCTGAGCGCGCGCTCAGAGATACACGGCGCGCCGGAACACCCCACGCCGCTCCAGCGCCGGCACGCCACGGTCCAGCAGCGGGGCGAGGATGCGCAGCGCCCAGCCGGTCGCCGCCAGCAGCGGGCGCCATGCGGGCGAGGCGAAACGGGGCGCGTAGCCGAGCCGGAGCAGATCCGCGCGCAGCGACGCCTCGATGCAGAAGCACTCCGCCAGCGTCAGCTTTTGCCGCCAGACCGCGATCGCATCCGCGCTGATCGGACGCGCGAGCTTGCCCTGAATCCAGCGTTCCCGTTCGGGCACCAGCGCCATGCGGTCGCGATAGGCGAACATCGCGGGCTCGAACGCCTCGCCCAGGAAATCGCAGATGCGCCGCACCGTCGCCTCCGGCTCGCGCACCAGATCCTCGTAGCGCACATCGAGCATGTTCGCGCCATGCGGGCCGGCGCGCCAGTGCGCCGCCAGCCGCACCGCGCGCGTCCATTCGAAATCGGCGTGATAGGGCCGGCCGTGGAAATGCGCATCGACGAACGAAATCGCGACATCGCGGCCGTCGCGGATCAGGTTGATGAAGCGCGCGCCCGGATACAGCGCCAGCAGCTGCGGCACGATGCCAATATACGGCGGCGTCTTGTCGCCGAAACGCGGCTTGCCGGCGCGGCGCAGATGCTCGCGATACGGCAGGTCGATCAGCTCCACGAGGCGCGGCGCCGCCAGGGCCGACGCCCAGGCGCGCATGTCGTCGGTGGGAATCTCCATGTCGGGCCAGCGGTAATGCCCGACCATGACCTCCACCGCCGCGTGCACCTCCTGCGGCGTGAGCGGCCGGTCCGGCGGAAAGCGCGCAAGAAGATCGGCGATGAACCATGTCTCCGGCGGAATGTGCAGCCGCGAATGCCCGCACAGAATCAGCCGCAACAGCGTGGTGCCGGAGCGGCTGGAGCCGACGATGAAGAACGGCGCGTCAGACATCTTGGGTGTGGGGGGCGTGGGGTAGAAAGAGTGTTATCCACAGATTACACAGATTACACAGATTGCACAGATTGCACAGATTGCACAGATTGCACAGATTACACAGATTAAATATATTGTGTGTTAAATAAGTATTATCTGAATTCGGCATGATGTATTTAATCAATACGTATTCAGAGTTGAAGTGATTATGACAAATGATGGATTTTTAATCTGTGTAATCTGTGGATAAATCCCCTTGCTTCCTCCGCTCACCGCGCCGTCGCCCGCGCGATCGCCTCCAGCAGCGGCGTCTGCGCCGCGATGAAGCCGCGCAGCAGGGCCTGCGCCGCGTCGCGCTGTTCGCTGTGCACCAGCGGGTCCGGGTGCAGGGCGACGGCGACCAGCACCGGCGGGCTGCCGCCGCCGGCGATGCTGTCCCAGGCGAGGCGTACCCGGCCCATCAGGCCACCCGGATCGGGCGCGCCGTCGATCCAGGCGGCGGACGCGGTCAGGCGCGGCGGCTCCTGGATTTCCACCAGCCGCCACGCCTGCCCGCCCACCATGAGCGTGCTGGTGATCGAATCAGCCGCGTCGCGTTCGCCGCTCGCCGCCGATCGGGCCGCGCGCAGCACGGCCGGGGGCGCGTGCGGCGGCAGCACGCGCAGGCTCGCGACCAGGGACAGGCCGTGGCAGGAGAAATGCTGGTCCGCGCCGGGCGGATCGCCAACGCCGAGGCAGTCCGCCGTCGCGGCGAAGCCGGGCAACCCCAGATCGGGGGCGGTGCCGGCGCGGCCGAGGGCCAGGACGGTGGCCGGCCCCGCCGCCGCCAGCAGCGCCGCGACTCCCACGACCCAGAGCATCGCGCCGATACCGGGCGCGGGGCCGGACGGCGGGGCGCCGGGGGCGGGCGGAACCGGGCGCGCATCCTCGCGGAACGGCAGGCCGGCGAGGGCCAGCAGCACGATCACCACGGAGAAGAAGCCCCAGCCATAGATGATGTGGTCCGCCGTCGCCGCCTCGGCATCGCCGATCAGGTGGCCGGCCAGAACGATGCCGAGCGCGCGCAAACCGTTGGCGATGATCGGCACGACGATGGAGGCGGCGAGGAAGCCGAGCCTGCGCCCCAGCCCGCGATAGGTCACGAAGCCGTACAGCACGCCGAACGCCACCGCCGCGATCAGGAAGCGCAGCCCGGCGCAGGCTTCGGCGACGTAGAACATCCCTTCCGGGATCTCGATGGTGAAGCTGTCCACCACATGCGGGATGCCGAAGAATTCGAGCCCCACATCGATGAAGCCGGCTGTGAAGCGTTGCAGGCTCGGCACCAGGAAGCTGCCGACCGGAACCAGGAAGATCAGGTAGATCAGCGCCGGCGCCTGCGCACGTGCGAGCCGCCAGCCGAGCAGCCCCACCAGCAGCGCCTCCGCCATCCCCAGCACGGCGAGTTGGCGGCCCTCCATCAGCCCGAGCCGTTCGGCCGCGAACCACGCAAGCCCGAACGGGACGATGGCAAGCGCGGGCAGGGCTGTCGGTTGCGGGCGCAGGCCGCGCGCCGCCTCGCGCCGGTCCCAGGCGAGCCAGAGCGCGATCGGCAGCACCAGGAAGCAATGGCTGTACGCGGTGCTGTCGATCCACACGCCGACCGCCGCCACCGCCTCGGCGTGGAACAGCAGGCCGAGGCAGATCAGGCCGGCCAGCAGCGCGAGCGCGAAGGGCAGCATCTCGCCCCAGGCGGGCCGTGTGCCGGAAGCCGCGGCGGCGGTGGTCATGGCATGGCCTCATGAGCAAATGAGGAACTGAGGTCGGCCGGCGCCTCGAACAGCGCGTCCAGGCCCGCGAGTGTCGCCTCCCAGGCGTAATCGCGCAGCACGGCGGCGCGGCCGGCGGCGCCGAGTGTGGCATGCTGCCCGTCCAGCACCGCGACCGCCAGGGCGGCCAGCGCCGGGGCATCGGCGCCGATCAGCAGCTCGCGGCCGGGTTCCGCCCGCACCCCCTCGAACGCCTGGGGCGTGGCGATCACCGGGCGGCCCATCGCCATGGCCTCCAGCACCTTGTTCTGGATGCCGCGGGCGATGCGCAGCGGGGCCACCACCAACGCCGCATGGGCGACATAGGGCCGTACATCGGCCACCCGCCCGGTGACGACGATGCCCTTGTCCCGCTCCGCCAGCCGCCGCACGGCGGGCGTGGGGTTGGCGCCGACGATGGCGAAGCGCAGGCCGGGATGGCGGGCGCGAATGAGCGGAAGCACGGCGTCCGCAAACCAGGTCACGGCATCGACGTTCGGCCAGTAATCCATGCTGCCGGTGAACACCGCGCAGGCCGGCCCCGCCGGTAGCGGCGGAGGGAAATCGTGCGCGGGTGAGAATTTTTCCAGATCCACGCCGTTCTCCATCCAGCCCACGCGCCCCGTCGTCTCCGGCGCGAGACGGATGAACGCCTCGGCCTCGGCCCGCGAGACGAACAGCGTGCGGTCGAAGTCTTGCGCCGCGAGGCGCTCGAAGGCGAGCAGGGTGCGCGCCTCGCGCGCCCACACCGCGCGCGCGGGCCAGCCGGCGCGGGCAGCGTAGTCGGCCCATTTGGCGGAATCCACGTCCACCATGTCGAGCACCCGGCGCACCCCCGGCGCGTGCAGCAGATACGGCGCCATCGCCGAGCAATAGACGAAGGCGCGGTCGATGCCGCCGGCGATTTTCCGCCGTGTCCATTCCCGCAGGTCGGCGCTGGCGAAATAGCCGAGCGTCAGCGGCTGTCCGGGCCGCGCGCGCGCAACCGAGAGAAGTTTTTGCCACGTCCGGTCGATCTCGATGATTTTCAGATCGGCGCAGTGCCGGCGCAGTTCGTCAAGATGCGCGCGGTCGGCCGGGTCGTCCAGAAAACAGCCCAGGTGCATCCGGTGCGTGCGGGCCAGCCGCAGAAAGAAATGCCACGCCCGGATCTTCTCGCCCTTGTCCGGCGGGTAGGGGATGCGGTGCGACAGAAACAGCAGGTCGCGCATCAGCCCACGCCGCGCACGACATGCGGGCCGATCAGGTTGGCAACGGGCAGCGGCAGGCGCTTCCAGGCGGCGATGAACAGGCGGAATTTCGGATTGAGCGGATTGACCTCCGGCACCGTGGCGCCGGGGGCGAGGCGAAAACAGTGGTGCAGCGGCGCGGGCTCGAACCCCCAGTTCTTCTTGAACGCGAAGGCGCCGGTGCCGACCTTGCTGCGCCCGTAATCGAACATTCGGCACCCGCGCGCGGCGGCACGGCGCATCACCTCCCAATACATGAAATCGTTGCCGTGGCAGGCGCGCGCTGCCGCCGTGCCGCCGCCGTAGTACGGCACCACCTCGTCGCGCCAGTAGAAATTCATCACGCTGGCAACCGGGGTTTCGCCGTCGCGCACGGTGACGATGTCGAGATCCTCGGCGAACGCCTCGGCAAGCAGCGAGAAATAGCGGCGGGAGAAGACCGGCGTGCCGAGATTGCGCACGCTCTCGGCATAGATGCGGTGCAGGCCGGCCACGTCGCGATCGGCGACGGAGGTCAGGCCGCGCTCGATCCCCTTGCGCACCACCGCGCGCTGCTTGCGCGGAATGGCCTTCATGTTCGCCTCGTCGTCGGCGACGATGGCTTTCCGGAATGTGACGTACAGGTCGTTGCGCGCCACCCATTGAGCGGGGTCGAGCCAACCCTCCGGCGGAAGCGACAAAAAGCGGAATTCCAGCGCGCTGGCGCGGGTTTGCGGCAGCAGCGCCGCCCCCGCCGCGGCCAGTGCGGCGAACGCCTCCGGCTCGACCGCGAGCGGCCCGCCATAGACGCAGAACGGCACGGAGATCAGCGTGTTGCCGAACAGCGCCGAGCGCACATGGCCGATCGGCAGCACGCCGACAATGGCGCCGTCGCGCTCGGCCATCAGGTAGTGCGTGCGATGGCCGAAGGCGCGCCCGATCACATGCCGCCAGGCGGCGCGGTGGAAGAAGGTGCCGTGCGGGTGGGCCGCGACGAACGCATCCCACGCGGCCTCGCCGGAGGTGTCGAGCAGGCGGCAGACGAGGGGCATGCGATGCGATCGGTCCCAGGAGTGCGCGAACGGGTCGATAGGCCGCGGGAAGGGGCGTTGTCCATCGGGGAGCAAGGGAAGGCCAGGGGCGCTGCCCCTGGACCCCGGCAAAGGCAAAGCCTTTGCAATCCATTCATCCGCCAGTGCCGGAAAACAAATGGAGTTTCAGGGCTTTGCCTTACGCGGGTTGCAAGGGCAGCGCCCTTGGCCTTGCCTAGGCGGGAACCCACGCCAGCGTCGCCGCCAGCCCCTCGCGCAGCGTGGTCGTGGCGTGCAGGCCGAGTGTCGCGATGGCCTCCGACGGATCGCCGACCGAGCGGGCAATGTCGCCCGCGCGCGCCGGGCCGTGGTGCAGGCGGGGCGTGCGCGCGTGCAGGCGGCCCAGCGTGTGCGCCAGTTCCAGCACCGAGGTGCCATGGCCGGTGCAGACGTTCAGCACCTCGCAGCCGCCGGCCTCGGCCAGATGCCGCATGGCGCCGATCAGATGCGCCACCGCGTCGGCGACGAAGACGAAGTCGCGGGTCTGCGTGCCCTCGCCATGGATGGTCAGCGTCTCCCCCGCCGCGATCCGTGCGGCGAAGATCGACACCACGCCGCTATAGGGCGAGGCCGGGTCCTGGCGCGGGCCGTAGATGTTGAAGAAGCGCAGGCCGAGCGTCGGCACGCCATGCACCTGCCAGCCGACGCGGGCGTGCAGTTCCGAGCCGAGCTTGTCCGCGCCATAGGCGGTCATCGGCGCCGGGCGCAGGGCCTCGCGCGCCACCTGCCCGCCGAGATCGCCATACACCGCGGCGGAGGAGGCATAGACCACCGGCAGACGCGCGCCCCGCGCGGCCTCCAGCACCGCGATGGTGCCGGTCTGGTTGACCCGGTGGGTACCGAGCCAGTCCTCGTTGCTGCGCGCCACCGAGGCGATGGCCGCGAGATGGAAACAGCCATCCAGGCCCGCGAGCGCCGCGCGCGCGACCGGCGGGTCGGCCACATCGCCCACCACCACCTCGCAGCGCGGATCGAGATTCTCGCGCCGGCCGGTGGAGAAATCGTCGAGCACACGCACCCGGTGCCCGGCCGCCAGCAGGGCGTCGGCGAGGTGGGAACCGATGAAGCCAGCCCCGCCGGTAATCAGAAAACCACTCACACCGCCCGCCCGTGCCCGTTGCGCCAAACTACCCCACCGGCGATGCCGTGGAATGCAACCTTACGTTATCCGCCGTCCGGTGCCTGTCCTACGCCCTTCGGACTAACGCTTTGCCAAGCACACCGCGCCCCCGGCCCAGAAGATGCCGCGCGAGGGCAACAAACCCGGCCGGACTCCAGGGCGGGCAGAGCAGCACGCCGATACGCCGCCGCCGCCGTCCGGTCCATCCCGCCTTGTAGCTATCGTCGCCCCGGCCGAAATCCAGCGCCACCACGCGATCGTGCTCCAGCAGATGGCGCACCATGCGCGCGGTCAGCACCGTGCCGGGCGAGAGCGCGCGCGCCGATTCGTCGTGGGCGAGCTTGTGCACCGTCGCCACCCCGGCCACCACCGTCCAGTACTGCGCCGCCACCGGCACCCCCGCCTGCCGCAGCACCCCCAGCCGCAACGCCCCGGCACCGGCCGCCGCGCGCAGGAAAGCGGGACCGAACGCCGGAAACGGCTCCGGCTCCTTCCAGCTTTTCGTATGGACGCGATCGTAGGCGGCGATTCCCGCCTCCAGCCCAACGGGACCATCGATGATGTCGAACGTGACGGACGCATCGCGCGCGGCACGGGCCAGACGGCGGCGGATGGTCTGCCGCAGCTCGCCTGGGCGGGCGGCGAGGTAGGCGGGCCAGTCCAGCCCCGTGACATCGGCGTGCCAGTTGCCGAAATGCGCGAAGCGCAGCGGCACCAGCCCGGCGCGGGCGAACCCCACGAGGAGCGGGGCGAGGCCAGGCCACTCCGGGTCCAGCGCCTCCAGCCGCACCGGGCCATGGCCACGGCAGGCGCGGCCGAACGCCCGCCCCGCGCGCGCCAGCGCCGCCCGGTCCGCGTCCGCCGCCACCAGCGGCCGAAAGACGCAGGTGTAGGGCGAGGTCAGGCCGGACAGCCGCCCATCGGCCGCGCGTTGCAGCGGCAGCAGCGCCACCGCCCGCCCGGATTCGCGATACAGCAGCACCTCGGCCCGCGCGCCCGCCGGCAGCGCATGCGCCGCCACGGCGCGGAACCATGCCGCGCCGAGCTGGAACTCCGTTGCCCCCGCCGCCGCCAGCAGCGCCGCCGCGTCTGCCGCAAGCGCGGAAAAATCCTCGAAGGTTTCGATCATCCGGCGCGCGCGAGCCACGCATACCAGGCGCAGCCGATCCATTCGTGCAGCGCGTAATAGCTGCGCTGCCAGGCGCTCATGCGCGGCACCAGACTGCCGAGCGCCAGACGCGGCGGCGCATCCGGCGACAGCGGCGCGGGCAGGGCGGTGATCCCGGCGGCGCGAAAGGCGATCAGGGCGCGGCGCATATGCCAGGCGTGGGTGACCAGCAGCACCGTGCCGATCCCCTCCCGCCGCAGGATTCTGGCGCTGAGGACCGCGTTCTCCCAGGTGGTGTTGGCCTCCGGCTCGACCCAGCGCGCCGCCACGCCGAAATCGCCAGCCAGGCTGCGCGCCATCAGCACCGCGAGCGGCGGCCCGGCGCGGCTGATCTCGCCCCCCGTGACCAGCAGCGGCAGCCCGGTGGCGCGCGCCAGCGCGGCGCCCTCGCGCACCCGCTCCAGCGTCACCGGGCCGATATCGGTCTCCTCGGCGCGCGCGCCGATCTGGTGGGCATCGCCGCCGAGCACGACGATCGCCCGGGGCGGCGGGGCGAAGGCCGGGGCCGCGATACCGTCCTCCAGCGTGGCCAGCAGCGAGGCCGCGACCACCGGCAGCGCCAGCAGCAGCAGCAGGGCCACGCAGCCGAGCGCGAGCCCCCGCCCGGCCCTGGGCCGCCAGCGCGCCAGCGCCATGCCCACCAGCGCGAGGACGACCAGATTGACCGGGGGCACGAACAACACGGTGGCGATGGCGCTGAGCATTCCCGTTCCAATGCCCAGCAACCCCGCCGCGCGCCAGCCCCCTTGGCAGCGGGCACCACGCTGCCGCAACAAGGGCCGTGCTCCGCATCGCCCTCGCTCCCGCGCCCGACCTCGCCGCCCTGGCCGATGCGTGGCGGGCGCTGGAGGCGCGCGCCGACCTCTCGTTCTTCCAGAGCTGGACCTGGGTCGGCTGCCGCGCCGAAGCGCGCTTCCCCAATGCGGTGCTGCTGCGCGCCGAGCAGGACGGTGCAACCCTCGGCCTCGCGCTGTGCAACCGCGTCGGGGGGACGCTGTGGCTCGGCGAGAGCGGCGATCCGGTGCTGGACGCGGTCTATGTCGAGCACAACGGCCCGCTGCTGGCGCGCGGCGCCGAGCCCCTGTTGCCCGCCTGCCTGCGCGCCTGCATGGGCCGGTTCGCCGGGCGGCTGCGCCTGTCCGGTGTCGATGCGGGATACCTGGTCGCCGCGCGCGCCGCCGGCGCGGTGCGGGTGCTGCGCGCGCAGCCGGCCCCCTTCATCGACCTGACGGCGCCTGGCGAAAGCGAGGAAACATTCCTCGCCGGCCTCAGCGCCAACACCCGCTACCAGCTCCGCCGCTCCGACCGCGCCTACGCCGCCGCCGGCCCCATCGCGGTGCATCGGGCGGCAACCCTGGCGGAGGCGGAGGCGTTCCTCGACGCCCTGGCGGTGCTGCACCAGGCGACCTGGATCGCGCGCGGCAAACCCGGCGCCTTCGCCAACCCGGCCTTCGTCGCCTTCCACCGCGCCCTGCTGGCCCGCGCCCTGCCGCGCGGGGAAGCCGACCTGCTGCGCATCGCCGCCGGCGCACGCGCGATCGGCTACCTGTACAATTTCCGCCATCGCGGCCGCGTGCTCGCCTACCAGTCCGGCTTCGATTACGCGGGCGCCGGCGGCCACAAAAAGCCCGGCCTGACCTGCCACCACGCCGCCATCGCCCTGGCCCGCCGCGAAGGTGCCACCGCCTACGACTTCCTCGCCGGCGGCGACCGCTACAAGACCAGCCTCGCCAACGCGGCGACACACCTGGTCTGGCTCGACATCGCACCGCGCCTCTCGGCGCGCGGGCTGGCATACCGGGTGCTGGGGCAAGGGCGGGAAGGCGAGGGCTGAGCCCCCTGACCTCTTGACCTCATGAGAAAATGAGGTGGCGGGGTGGGGACTCTTGCGGGATTTCTTGCCTCCCCGCCTGCCCCGAGTCGGCCCGGCCCGCCGCCCCCGCGCGGAAAATCATCCACAGGACTTGCGGGGACTCTTGCGGGAGAAAGTGGGGACTTTTGCGGGGGTGTCCGACGGAGACTCAACGAGTCGCGAGAACTATCCCGGGGACTCTTGCGGGACAAACTAATAGTAGAATCACTAATAGCTTCCCTAGTAGCTGATCCCGCAAAAGTCCCCGGCGACATTCTCCGACGCGTGCGTCACATTGCCGCCATGGTTGCGGTGGTCAGACAGCAAGCGGCTCAGGACATGCGGCGATGGGCACCATCCACGAACTGATCGAGGCGCAAGGGCGCCCGGGCGCGCTCGCGGCCGACATCAACCGCCGCGTGGTCGATGCCGCCATGCGCTACATGAGCGACGAGGACGGCGATGTCGGCTTCGTCTACAGCGGCTGGGCGCAGGCAGCCCTGCCGCATCGCAGGCTGCCCGACGACGAAACCTGGCAGATCCAGACGGAAAAGGTCACGCTGCTGGTCGAACCCGGCAAGCGCATCGTCGCCGACGGCAAGCCCGTCTCGGTCGGCGTGCCGTACGGCTCCCGCGCCCGGCTCATCATGCTGTATCTGCAAACCGAGGCCCTGCGCACCGGCTCGCGCGAAATCGAACTCGGCCGCAGCCTGCGCGCCTGGCTCGGCCGCATGGGCATCCCGCACGGCGGCAAGTCGATCAAGGAAGTACGCGAGCAGGCCGAGCGCATCTCACGCTGCCGGCTGACCTTCCACATCCAGCAGGGCGGCCGCGCTGGGCTGCTCAACCAGCACATCGTCGATACGGCGCTGTTCCTCGACGGCGACGACCCCGCGCAAGGCAGCCTGTTCCTGGAGACCGCGCGGCTGTCGGAAACCTTCTTCGACCAGTTGCAGCGCCATCCGGTGCCGATCGAGGAAGCCGCGATCCGGGCGATCAACAACAACTCCATGGCGCTGGATATCTACTGCTGGCTCGCCTACCGCCTGCATGTGCTGCTGGGCAACCGAGCGATCACCTGGAAGGCGCTGCACGCGCAATTCGGCGGCGGCTTCTCCCGCCTCGATCATTTCCGGCCGCGGTTTCTGGAAAATCTGCAACTGGCGCTCGCGGTGTACCGCGATGCGCGCGTCGATGTCAGCGCCAAGGGCGTGGTGCTGCAACCCTCGCGCCCGCCGGTGCCGCCAAAGATTCCCGCAAAAGTCCCCACCCCGTAGGACGAGGTTGGGGCTCCGCCCCAAACCCCGGCAAAGGGCAGCGCCCTTTGCAAACCCCCTCCTTGGTATCGGGGTCCAGGGGCCTCACGGCCCCTGGCCTTTCCTTCCTGTCTTTCCCGCAAGAGTCCCCACCCCTCATGACTTCCTATCCTCATGAGATCATGCAACCATGCGCTCATGCGAATCAGAGGCGATGAGGCCATGAAGGTCGTCGCGTTCACCTCCGACAAGGGCGGCATGGGCAAGTCCACCGCCGCCCTCAATCTTGCCTGCGCCGCCGCCGAGGACCGGTTCGAGGCCGCGGTGCTGGACCTCGACCCGCAAGCCTCGGTCGGCCGCTGGGCGCGGCTGCGCCGCCGCGCGGGGCTGCCAGCCCGGCCGCTCGCGGAAACCTGCGTGCCGATCGACATCGAGGACCGGCTGGGCGAACTGCGCGGCGCGGGGGCCGACCTCGTGTTGCTGGACACGGCGGGGCGGGACAACAACGCCATCACCGCGGCCATCGCCGCCGCCGATCTGGTGCTGATCCCCTGCCACCCGACCGATATCGAGCTGTCCACCCTCGGCCCCACCTTCGCGCGGCTGCGCGCCGAGGGGCGGCCGCATTTCGTGCTGCTGATCGACTGGTCCGCCGGCGCGCAACGGCGGCGCCTGGATGCGACGGTTGCGATCGAGCGCGCGGGCGGGCGGGTGGCCCCGCCCTGCTACACCCATCGCGCCGACTATCGCGTGGCGCTCGAACAAGGCCAGGGCGTCACCGAGTACCAGCCCTGGCAGGCGGCCGCCCAGGAAATCCGCGTGGTCTGGGCGTGGCTGCGCGACGAACTCGGCTTGTCGCGCGCGGCGGCAAGTGCCGCGGCTTGACGGAGCGGACGAACATGGCGCGGAAAACCTCGACCCTCGCAACGCTGGACATCGCGGCGGAGGGACTGGCGCAGCAGGACGGGCTGGCCGAACGGCTGGCGCGCAGCCGGGCCACGGCGGCGCCGGTGGCGGTCGCCACGGCAGGGCAGGGGGGGGAGCCAGAGCGCGCCCGCGACCACAATGCCTGGCGGCGCGGCAAGGCGCTGCTGCAAGTGGCGATCCCGGAGGAGGTTCACCTCGAACTGAGCATTCTGGCCAAGCGGCGGCGGATCACGCTCAGCCAGTTGGTCAAGGCGGCGTTGAACCAGTGGCTCGACAGCCACGGCCACGCGCTGCGGCTGCCGGAATAGCCATCACGATCTCATGTCCTCATGAGATCATATGCCACCATCGCGGCGCGGCTTGCGCCGGCCCGCCGGGCGCTCCTCCACCGACGAGAACAGGCCGCGCAGCCCGCGCCGGCGGGTCAGCGCGCCGGTCGGCATCATGGCGAAGATACCCTTGGTCGGCTGATCCGGGGGCACATGGTCGTTCTGCATCACCCACCACATGACGACGCCGATGCCGACCACGGACATGAGGTAGAACAGGCCATCCATTGACAGACCCTCCATCGCCGGTCACGCAGGTGGGCCGGCGACCCCGACTGGCTTCTTCCCATCAACAGGCGGGCCGTGGCCCGGGTCAAGGTTCTCGTGCGCGATCTCGCTCTGGTCCTGGCAACGGTCATCTATCTGCCGATGTCGCTGCGCCTGCCGGCGGCAGGCGCGCTGTGCTGGGCCTGGTTCTCGATCATGAACCCGCACCGGCAGGTCTATGGCTTCGCCTACGGCCAGCCGCTCAACAGCATCATCGCCGCCGCCACCCTGCTCGGCTGGCTCGTCTCGCGCGAGCCGAAGAAATGGCCGTCCGACGCGATCCCGTGGCTGATGCTGCTGCTGGTGGGGTGGATGACGCTCGATACCCCGTTCGCGGCGGAGCCCGCGTACTCCTGGGTGTTCTGGGATCGCACGATCCGCATCTTCGCGCTGATCTTCATGGTGTTCTTCCTGTTCACCACGAAGGCGCGCATCCACGGGATGATCTGGGTGCTCATCATCTCGCTGGGCTTCTACGGCGTGAAGGGCGGCGTGTTCACCATCCTCGGCGGCGGCCACGCCATCGTCTATGGCCCGGAAGCCAGCGTCTATAACGACAACAACCAGCTGGCGCTGGCGGTGGTGACGGAACTGCCGCTCGTCTATTACATCATCCAGCACACCAAGGCGGCCTGGCTGCGCATTCCCACGCTGATGGCGATGATGTTGCAGGTCATCATGGTGTTCGGCTCGTATTCGCGCGGCGGCGTGCTGGCGCTCGGCGTGATGATGTCGATCCTGTGGCTGCGCAGCGACCGCAAGATTCTGTACGGCATCCTCGCCCTCGTCGTGGTCGGGGCCGCGCTGAACATGATGCCGGATTCCTTCTTCGCCCGGCTGCACACCATCAACAGCGTCAACACCGACGAGAGCTTCCAGGGCCGCGTCAACGCCTGGCACGTGGCGTTCATGTACGCGACGGAGCATTTCCCGTTCGGCGCCGGATTCAACGGGGCACAGACGCCACAGGTGTTCCACCACTATCTGCCGGGAGAAGCCCTCCACGCCGCGCACAGCATTTATTTCCAGATCCTCGGCGACCATGGCTGGATCGGGCTTGCGATCTATGTCCCGATCCTGCTGCTGGCGCTGCGCGACGCGGGCATCGTCCGCCGCCAGACGCGGGGCATTCCCGAACTGCGCTGGGCGTACGATCTGGCGGACATGATGCGCGTCAGCCTGATCTCGTTCTATTTCGGCGGCGCGGCACTCAGCATGGCGTATGCCGACCTGTATCTGGTCCTGATCGCGCTGCTGGTGAACCTGCGCGCGCTGACCATGCCCGCAACGCTCGCGGCCCTGGCCAAGGTCGAGAACCGCCGCTTCGGTGGCCTGCCGCCATTGCGCCAGGAGGCACCGCAAGGCGCCGTGGCCGGGCGGACGACGATGCCGTAGGCACGAACGGGCGTGCCTACCCTTGCCCCGGCAGCACCGATGCCACGGCCGCGCGCAGCGGCCCCGGCAGGCCCGCGATCAGGTGCTTGAGGCGGGCGCGGCCGGACAGGGGGGGAAGTTTTTCCGCGATCTGTCGAACGGCGGAAAAATCGCGGCGGGCGAAGGCGGTGTCGAGGGCTTCGTGGCGGCGGCGGGCAATGCTGGCGCGGATGTCGGGGGCCAGTGGCGCGAGGCTGGGGCGGTGCGCCAGCACATGTTCGAGCACGAACGCATCGCCGAGATTCATCGCCTGCACGTCGCGGGAGAAATTGCCCTCGTGCTTGCGGATGCCGACCAACGCGCGGCGCAGGATACCGAGCGGCGGGTGCTCGGCGAGCAGCAGGGCGGTGGCGAAATCCGAGCCGAGGGTGCGGCCCACGCTTTCGTCCCAGCCGCCGAGCGCGAGCAGGAACGCCCGGTCGGCGACCATGGCGGAGGGAAAGAACGGCTGGAACACCAGCAGGCGCGCGACGATGGGGGTATCGAACACGCCCATGTCGGCGCCGACGCCGCGCAGCCCGTCCCAGAACCCGGGCGGCGCGGCCGCGAATTTGCGTTGCGTGCCCCAGATGTCGCCCCGCACGGTGAGGAAATCGCCATACGCCACGCGTATCCCTGGCTCCGCCCGCCACAATGCGTCCATCGCGGCCAGGAAGCCCGGTTGCCACAGATCGTCGCTGTCGCAGAATGCCACGCGATCCGCGCGCGCCGCGCGCAGCCCGACATTGCGCGCGACGAGATCGCCGGCATTTCGGGTGCGGATGCAGCGCACCGGGGCGGCATACGAATCCGCCACATCGGCGGTGGCGTCGGTGGACCCGTCGTCCACCACGATCACCTCGTCCGGCGGCGCGCTCTGCGCCAGGATGGCATCCAGGGTCGGGGGCAGCAGCGTTGCGCGGTTATAGGCCGGGATGATAACGCTGACCGACATGAGAATGCGCTGATGGCCCCGCCTGAATTCGTCGCGCCCAAGAGTGTCACGCCCGAACCCGGCGTTGGTAGTTGGGACGCACAACGGGGTCCAGCCCTAGCCCAAACCCAGGTGGAGACCCCGGCCGCGACCCGCCTGCTGGTGGTGGTGCTCAACTACAACGGCCTGGACGATACGCTCGCCTGCCTGGACTCGCTGCGCGCGCAAAGCTGCGCCGGGATGGCCACGCTGGTGATCGACAACGCCTCGCGCGCCGACGACCTGGGCCGCATCGCCGAGCGCTTCCCACAGGTGGAGGTGATCCGGCTGGCGGAGAACCGGGGCTGGGCGGGCGGCAACAATGTCGGCCTGCGCCTCGCGCTGGAGCGCGGTTTTGCCCAAGTCTGCCTGCTCAACAACGACACCGTGCTGCCGCCCGACACGCTGGGCGAGATGCTGGCGGCGGCGGCGGCGGTCGGCGCGCCCTGCATGATGATGCCGCTGATCCATTACTTCGACGATCCGGAGCGGGCGCAGGTCGCCCCCGGCCCCGCGCCCGCCACGCCGGACGACGCCGCCCGCCTGCTGGCCGAGCGGCACGGGGTGGTCGAGATTTCCTGGGCCTATGGCGCCTGCCTGCTGCTGCCGGCCGAGATGGTGCGCCGCGTCGGCCTGCTCGACGAGCGTTTCTTCCTGCAACTGGAGGAACAGGACTATTACCGTCGCGCCCGCCGCCTCGGGCTGCGCAGCTACTGCGCCCGGCGGGCGCGCATCCTGCACAAGGAATCCGCCAGCTTCGGCGCCCGCGTGACGCCGGCGAAAACCTATTACCAGGTGCGCAACAGCCTGCTGCTGGCGGAGAAGCACGACGCCACCCCGGCCGGCGTGCTGCGCGCGCTGCGCGAACTGCTGTGGCTGCTGCGCAACCAGGCGGCGCTGTCCGCGCCGCAAGCGGCCACGGGCCTGGGGTTCCTGCGCTGGCTGGGCTCGGCCGACACCCTGGCACGCGCGGCGCGGCAGGGGGCGGGGGACTATCTGCGCCGCCGCTTCGGCCCGCGCCCCGCCGAACCTGGGCACGCCGGGCGGGGACACGCCGCATGACCGAGACCGCGCCGGCATCGGTGCTCGCCAAGACCGCCGGCGGCGCCGGCTGGGTGATCGGCTTCCGCATGACCACGCGGCTGCTCGGCATCGCCAGCACGCTGATCCTGGTGCGCCTGCTCGGCCCCGGCGATTTCGGGCTGGTGGCGCTGGCCAGCAGCTTCGCGCAGACCATCGACGCCTTCGTCAATCTCAGCCCGCACGAGGCCATCGTGCGCGAACGCTCGCCCGACCGGGCGATGTACGACACCGCCTTCACCATGAGCTTCCTGCGCGGGCTGCTCACGGCGCTGGTGGTGGTGGCGGGGGCGTGGCCGGCGGCGGCGTTCTTCCACGAGCCGCGCATGGCCCCGGTGCTGCTGGCGCTGGCGGCCTCCACCCTGATCGCCTCGATGGAGAACATCGCGGTCGCCGATTTCATGCGCGACTTCGCCTTTGGCAAGGAATTCCGGCTCTGGACCATTCCGCGCGTGTTGCAGGTGGTGGCCACCGTCGGCTTCGCGCTGGTCTGGCCGAGCTACTGGGCGCTGGTGTTCGGCATCATCATCGGGCGGGCGATCCGCACCGGGCTGAGCTACGCGATGCGGCCGTACCGGCCGAGCCTGACACTGGTGGCGTGGCGGCGCATCACCGGGTTCACCGTCTGGTCCTGGGCGATCTACATGGTCGCCATGCTGCGCGACCGCGTCGATACCGTGCTGGTCGGGCGGTTCTTCTCGGCGGCCAGTGTCGGCGTGTATGCGCTCGGCGGCGAGATCGCGAGCCTGCCGACCAGCGAACTGGTCGAGCCGCTGTGCCGCGCCTGCTTCCCCGGCTTCTCGCAGCTGCGCCATGGCGGGGGCGGCGTGGCACCGACCTATCTGCGGCTGCTCGCCGCCACCGCCATGCTGGTGCTGCCGGCCGGGGTGGGCATCGCCATGGTGGCCGAT
>JAKBCB010000443.1 GCA_021808185.1 Pseudomonadota bacterium | reverse complement strand
GGCGAGTGCGGCACCACGCTGCCCGTGCAACGACTCTTCGTGCGACTCGCGCCCGAAGAGGCGCTGATACTCGGCAAGCGCTGTCTCGATCTCGGTGTTCTTGGGCAGCAGGGCGCCGCCGTCGGCGACCCCGAGCCTCTCCGCCGCCTTGCGCTTGGCGACGAAGAAGTCGCGGATGCCGTGCTCGGCCATGATGCGGGCCGCCTCCTGCGCCAAAGCGCGCCGCAGGTTCTCGCCGCGGGCGGTCGGATATCTTCTCGCCATCGTGATCAGAATATCGAATCCGCACCGGGTTGGGACTGTGTGCCCGGCGCCGACCCCGCTCCAGGGGCCGCTGTCGGCAGGTGGTTGGCCATGAAGACCTCCGGAATACCCTCGGGGTTCTCGTCGCTTACCAAGGTTCCCGTACGGGGAGAGATACGCAGCGTGACGATCCCGGGCGGCATTGGCCGCTGCCACTGGGGAACGCCCTCCAGCGCATGGCGCATGAAGTGGATCCAGATGGGGAGCGCCACGTGGGCTCCTTCCTCGCCGGGACCGAGCGAGCGGTTGTCGTCAAATCCCGCCCACACGGTGGCCTCGAGCGTCGGCGTATAACCGTTGAACCAAGCATCCCGATAATCATTCGTCGTCCCTGTCTTGCCGGCGATGTCGTCCCGATTCAAGGCGAGCGCCCGCACGCCGGTGCCGTACTTGATGACGCCCTCCAACATCGAGTTCATGAGGTAATCGTTCTGCGCGCTGATGACGCGCGGCGCCTGCCGGTCCGGCGGCAACGGCCCGGGGCCGCCGCGCAGCGCGTCGGCCTCGGCCAGGAACTCCGCGGACGTCGGCTCGGGCCTCAAATCATCGAGCGGCGCCGGAGTGCCGCAGAGCTGGCAGGCGATGCGCGGCGCGGCCTGCCAGACAACTTTGCCGGCCGCGTTCTCCACGCGCCCGATATAGTAGGGATCCACCTTGAACCCGCCGTTGGCGAAGACCGAGTAGGCAGTGGCCATCTCCAGCGGCGTCACCGGCAGCGTTCCGAGCGCCAAAGTCAGGTTCTGCGGCATGGTCTTCGGATCGAACCCGAAACGGCTCGCATACTGGCTGGCATACTGGGTGCCCAGGTCGCGCATCAGACGGATCGACACCAGGTTGAGCGAATGGGCGAGCGCCACGCGAAGACGCACGGGGCCGCCGAAAGAGTCCGTGTCGTTCTCCGGCCGCCAGGTCGCCTCCAGTCCATTGCCGCCCACGACGAGCGGAGCGTTGAGGATGGTGCTCGCCGGCGTAAAGCCGCTCTCGAGCGCCGCGGAATAGTAGAAGGGCTTGAACCCCGAGCCCGGGAGCCTTTCCGCCTGGGTAGCGCGGTTGAAGCTGTTGGAGAAATAATCGAAACCGCCGACGAGAGCCGCAATCGACCCGTCCTCGGGGTTGAGGGCGACCAGCGCGCTCTGGGCCTGAGGCACCTGGGCGAGCTGCGCGTGGCCTTGCTTGTCCGCGACCACGTACACGATGTCACCTCGCGCAAGCACGTCCGAGGCTGCCTTGGGCGCCGGGCCCAACGCTTCACCGGGCAGCGCTTTGCGCGCCCAGGAGAGCCCATTCCAGGGAATGTCGGCAAAGCCTCGCGATCTGACATAGACCTCCGCGTCCTGCGAGCCGACCTTCACCACCACGGCGGGAGAGAGCATCCCGATCGGAGCGTACTCGTTGACCAGCTGCTCGAGCTGCGCCGCTGTGGCGGCGGGCGCGAGCACCGTTCGGCCGATCGGGCCGCGCCAACCCCGTCCCCGGTCGTACTCGAGGAGGCCGAGCTCAACGGCGCGGTCGGCGATGGCCTGCAGACGGCCATCGATGGTCGTATAGACCCGGAACCCGGCTGTCTCGGCCGCGGGGCCGTACCACTGTTCCATCTGCTCCCGCACCATTTCGGCCACGTAGGGCGCGCTGACAGCGATACGCGGGGCGTGCGGGCTGGCGCCAACCGGAGCCTGGTTGGCGGCTTGGGCGGTGGCAGCGTCGATGTAGCCGAGGTCGAGCATTCTCTGCAGGACATAGGAGCGGCGTGCGGCGGCGAGGTGGGGGTGGATGATGGGGTTGTAAAGCGAGGGCGCCTGCGGAATGCCCGCGAGCGTGGCCGCTTCCGCCACCGTCAGCTCATCGAGGCTCTTGCCGAAGTAAGTCTGCGCAGCCGCCGCGACGCCATAGGAGCGCTGGCCGAAGAATATGACGTTCAGATAGAGCTGGAAGATTTCCTGCTTGGTGAATTCGTGGTCCATTTGATAGGTGACGAAGGTCTCCTGCAGCTTCCTGCGGAAGGTCTTGTCGAGCGTCAGGAACATGTTGCGGGCGGCCTGCATGGTGATGGTGCTGCCCCCCTGGACCTTCCTGCCCGCGATCAGGTCGACCACGGCCGCGCGCGCGATGCTTACCAGGCTGACGCCGCTTTCGTGGAAGAAACGATGATCCTCGGCAGCGAGAAACGCGTTCCGCACGAGCGGCGGGATCTGCTCATAGCGGACCGGCGTGCGCTGCTCGGCGCCGATCTGCGCGATGAGCTGTCCGCCCAAGGTGTAAATGCGCAGCGGGACTTTCAACTCCACGTGGCGCATCTGCGCGCTCGTCGGGAGCGACGGCTGCAGGTATACATATGTGCACGCGTACACATATATTCCAAGTAGTGTGATGAATATCACACCGCCCAAGGCGGCGACCGGAATCCGAAGCTGTTTCCATTTCACAGAAAATGACTCTCTCTGCTTGCGCTCCCCGCGGGGGCTATGCATAGTAGCGCCCGTTTCAGGGCAAACTCACCGAAAGGTGGGGACGCAAAGCCTCCGGTCTACGGGACGCATGTGCCTATGACAGCGGGGTTGCCGGTCGGTTTCTAGACCGTTCCTCGCATTGCGCGTGTCCGTGCCCACACCGAAGGTGGCGTCTCCAGAATACTTGGGTACGGCACAGGCACTTCTTTCCGTCCTTCATCGGCCCAAAGCCGCGCGCGGCGCCTTTGGCGAATCCCTACGCTTTCGCCGCGGGCAAAGGCAGCGACCTTCCGGCCGCCGTGAAGGCGCCGGCCCTTTGCGCACCGATCGCCGCCGCGGTCGCGAGGCCGGGTGGAAGGGAGCGATGGGGGCCATCGCTGGTTTCCGTGAGACGCCTCACGTTCAATTTAACTTTGCGCTGATATATAGTGCGTCGGGCATTCATGCAGGGCGGTCGTTTTCAGGCGTAAGATCCTGAAAAGGAAAAGAAATGTTCCTCCTTCAGCGCAAGCACCGGCCCCTCCTGGGACTTGACATAACCACGTCCTCGGTCAAGCTTATCGAGCTTACCATGTCCGGGGGGCAATACCGGGTCGAGGCTTATGCGGCCGAGCCGACGCCGCAGAACGCCGTCAATGAGAAGGCCATCGTGGACGCCGAAGCCGTGGGCGAGGCCGTTCGCAGGGCGGTCAAGCGCTCCGGGGCGAAGAGCACCGAAGTGGCCGTGGCGATCAGCGGCGATGCAGCCATCACCAAGGTGATCCA
>JAKBCB010000017.1 GCA_021808185.1 Pseudomonadota bacterium | reverse complement strand
GTCATCGCCCCGATGCGCAGCCGTCGTGATGCGCCATCGCCGATCAACCGGATGCCATGCAGTTCGTCGATGCCGCTGATGTCGATGAGGATGTCAGGTGCGGCCATGCGCAAGTTGAGCGCGGGAACGAGGCTCTGCCCACCGGCAATCACCGTCGCGCCGGCGCCGTGCCGATGCAGCAACGCGGTCGCCTCGTCCAGCGTGCGGGCACGCTGGTAGCGGAAAGAGGCCGCCTTCACGCCGTTTCCACCCCGGACATTTGCCGCGTCCGGGCCGGCCGGAGCGGCTTAATTTACCTTATGGTCGCAAGATGCGGGGTGCGGTTGTGCCGAGTCAAGCCGAAAGTTACCATCTGGAAGCGGTCTGGTTGTGCGGCTCTGGTCCCGCGCTGGACGCGGCGCGGCAGCAGATACGCACGGCATGGGATGAAGACGACAGCGCTACCCCCACAGACACGGATCGGTTGCACGCCGCGCGGCAAGCGGATTCCCGCGGCCGAACGCGAGCGAATGATCCTCGCCGAGGCGATCCGGTTCTTCGCGGATGAGGGATTCGACGGTCAGCTCCGCGCCCTCGCCGGCCGGATCGGCATGACCCATTCGGTGCTGTTCCGGCATTTCCCGAGCAAGGACATGCTGATCGCGCGCGTCTATCGGGAAGTTTTCCTCAGCCGCTGGCGGCCGCAATGGACAGTGCTGCTCCGCGACCGATCGATCGGTCTGGAGGCGCGGCTGCTGCACTTCTACCGCGAATATACTGCGGTGATCTTCCAGTACGAATGGGTTCGTATCTTCATGTTCGCGGGCCTGCGGGGGGTGCCGATCAACGCTCCGTACCTGGCACTGCTGCGCGAAAATGTGCTGCTGCCGATCTGCGCCGAACTGCGCGCGGCATGCGGCCTGCCGGACCCGGCGGCGTGCCCGCTGTCGGACGAGGAGGTCGAGCTTGCATGGGGACTGCACGGGCGGATCTTTTATCTGGCGATCCGCAAGTTTGTTTACGGGATGGCGATCCCGTCCGACATGGACCGTTCGCTGCGCGACGCCATCGCGGTGTTCCTCGTTGGTGCCGCGGCGATCTCGCAACCTCCCGGGGGGTCGGCCGGCGGCGCGCCGCCACCTGAGCGCGTCGCGGACGCGGTGATGCCTGTGTCATGGGAGCGGCCGGCGCCGGCCGCCGGCACCGCTGGGCCGCACCGCCGCCGTATGCGGCCCGAACTGCGCGAACGCTTCATCGTGGATGAGGCCATCCGGTTCTTCGCCGAGCACGGCACGGACGGACAGTTGCGCGAGCTTGCCCGTCGGCTGGGTGTGACACATCCGTTGCTGTACCGCTATTTCCCGACCAAGGAGGCACTGATCGAACGTGTCTATCAGGAGCTTTATCTCGGTCGCTGGAAGCCGGAGTGGGACACCATGCTGCGGGATGGATCGCGGCCGTTCAGGGCGCGTCTGACCGAATTTTACGTGGACTACGTGGCGACCATCAACAGCTACGAATGGACCCGCATATTCATCTTCGCTGGCCTGCGCGGTGTCGGCATCTGCCAGCCCTATCTCGCGATGGTGCAACAGCGGGTGATCGAACCGATCGCCGCCGAACTTCGCACCCTGGCACCGCGACAGCCCGCCGAGGGACGACCGCTCACCGAGCACGAGCTAGAGCTTGCCTGGGGTCTGCATGGCCAGATCTTCTATCTCGCGATCCGGCGTTGGGTGTACGACATGCCGGTCCCCTGCCAACTCGACCGTGTCATCGAGGCAGCGATTGCCGATCTGCTGGACGGGGCGGTGAAGGCGATGCGTCTGGTGACGCCCGGACCGGCCGGCGCGACCGGGTAAGAATGTCAGCAGGCCGTCATCGTGCAACCGCACGCCGCAGCCTCGGTTGGGACAGGGGCGAGCACGGCATCGCTCTCGGCGGTAGGCCGGAACGCGGTGCAGCCTTTCAGCCCCTTGTCGTAGGCGAGGCGAAACACCGGCGCGAAGTCGGTGAAGCTCGTTTCCCGAGGGACGTTGATTGTCTTCGAGATCGCGCTATCGACAAATGGCTGCACGGCCGCCTGCATGTTCAGATGCGCCTCGATCGGCAACGCGGCGGCTGTCACCACGGCATCCGGCAGGCCGCTGGCGAGACCGGACCGCTCGCGCCAGAGCCGCACGGCGTAGTCGGTGACAGTGAACACTTTCGGCCCGTCCGCGCTCAGCACCGTCCGCTGATACTCGGGCGCGAACACCGGCTCGATCCCGCTTGAGACATTGCCCGCGAGCAGGCTGATCGTTCCCGTCGGCGCGATGGCAAGCAGGTGGCTGTTACGGATGCCGTGGCGCGCAATATCGTCGCGAATATCCGCCGGCAGATCGAGGACGAAGGGGGCCTCCAGATAGCGGTCGCGCTCGAACGCGGGAAATCGGCCTTTCGTCGCCGCGATGGCGATCGATTGCCGATACGCGACGTGACAGACCGTGCGCATCGTCTCTCCGGCGAACGCAAGCGCGGCGTCGTCGCCGTAGCGCAGGCCGAGCATCATCAGGGCGTCGGCCAGACCGGTGATGCCAAGTCCGATCCGCCGGCTTCTGGCGGCAGCGGCGCGTTGCCGTGGCAGCGGGAACCGCGACGCATCGATCACGTCGTCGAGCAATCGCACCGCGGTCGCCGCGATGGCGGCCAGCCGTTCGGTGTCCAGGCGTGCCCCCGGCGTGAACGGATCGCGGATCAGCCGCGCGAGGTTGATGGCGCCCAGGTCGCACGCGCCGTATGGCGGCAGCGGCACCTCGCCGCAGGGGTTCGTCGCTGTGATCCTCTCGCAGTATCGCAGATTGTTCAGCCGGTTGATCCGGTCGATGAACAGCACCCCGGGCTCGCCGGTGTCGTAGCTGGCCCGCAGCAGCCGCTCCCAAAGGGCGCGCGCGGAGATGCGGCGGACGATGCCGCATGGCACGGGCGATTTCTCGCCGGGCCAGTCGCGCATGATCGTCTCGCCCGCGGCGCCGAGACTGTGGCGCGGGAACACCAGCGGCCAGGTCTCGTCCCGCGCGATGGCGCGCATGAAGGCATCGGTGACCTGGACGGACAGGTTGAAATGGCGCAGACGACCGGCCTGGCGCTTCGCGTCGATGAACGTCTCGATATCCGGGTGATCGCAGCGCAGCGTGGCCATCATGGCGCCGCGACGCGCCCCGGTGGACTGGAGCGTGGCGCACATCGCGTCCCATACATCCATGAACGAGACCGGCCCCGAGGCAATGGCACCGGTGGTGTGCGCGCGCGCGCCGCTCGGGCGCAGCGTGGAGAAATCGTAGCCGACCCCGCCGCCGCGCTGCATCGTCACCGCGCCTTCCTGCAAGGCGCGGAAGATGCCCGGAAGGGAATCGTCGATCGTCCCCATGACGAAGCAGTTCAGCAGGGTGACGTCGCGATCTGTCCCGGCGCCGGCCAGGATGCGTCCGCCCGGCAGGAATTCGAATCCCCGAAGAAGATCGAGGAAGCGAGGCTTCCAGTCCGGCGCACGCGGTCCCTCGACCCGCGCCAGCGCGTCCGCGACGCGCCGCCAAGTGCCTTCCACGGAGGTCTCCCCCGTCCCGGCGCGGTAGCGCGCTTCCCAGACATGGCGCGCGATCAGTGTATCGAGAAGGTTATCAGCTTGCGTCATGGCATACCGAAATGGTCCGCGGGAGCGAAAGATCGCCCGATCTCTTCAGTCTCCTGCCGCCAGTGCATTACTATGCATCTTCCGGTGGTCGGATGGTTGACAGAGGTCAATGCTGTCCCGGCGCGGCCGGGCGTAGGTGACGCGCACGGGGCGGGATCGCGCGCCCGGCGCGCGCCCGTGAACCAGGGGAGACCGGCGGCGATGTCTGGCCAATCCACACTTCCCAGGGAATCACCGCTGCCCGGCAGTGTGGCGCCGCCGCGGGCCGCCACCCGCACCCGGCGGCCGTGGCCGGTGCTGATCGTGATCTTACTTGCCATCGTCCTGGGCGGCGGCGGGGCCGCGTGGTGGCGGTTCGCGCCGGCCCCGGTGGCCGCGACGGCGGTGCTTGCCTATGGCACGATCGACATCCGCCAGACGCAGCTTGCGTTCAACGACAACGACCGCATCCTCCGCATGCTGGTGCAGGAAGGTGACTCCGTGCGAAAGGGCCAGTTGCTGGCCGAGTTGGACGCCACGCGGCTACAGGCGAGCGTGGACAAGGCAACGGCCGATGCGGACGCGGCGCGCAACACGTTGACGCGCCTGCGCAACGGCAGCCGGCCCCAAGAAATCGCGCAGGCCCGCGCCACGGTGGCCGCCGCGCAGGCGACCGAGGCGAACAGCCGCGTCACCTATGCCCGCTATGCCCGGCTGGCCAGCACCAGCGCCGAGTCCCTGTTGAACCGCGACAATGCCGAGCAGGCGCTGAAAGTGGCGACGGCCAATCGCGAATCGGCTGAGCAGGCCCTGGCGCTCGCGGTGGAGGGGCCGCGCTGGGAGGACATCAAGGTCGCCGAGGCGCAGCTTGCGGCCGCCGAGGCGGCGCTCGCCCTCGCCCGCCAGCAGCTTGCCGATGCGCGCCTGTACGCCCCCGCCGACGGCACCATCGAGGATCGCATCCTGGAACCCGGCGACATGGCAAGCCCCGACCGGCCGGCGCTGACACTGGACCTGACCAACCCGGTCTATGCCCGTGCCTACCTGCCGGAGCGCGAGTTGGGCCGCGTGCGCCCCGGGATGCGCGCCTTCGTCGAGAGCGACGCCTACCCCGGCGAGCGGATCCCGGCCTGGGTGGGCTTCATCGCCACCACGGCCGAGTTCACGCCCAAGACCGTGCAGACCACCGAACTCCGCACGGAGCTGGTGTTTCGCATGCACGTCTATGCGTGCAACCCGGACGGCCGGCTGCGGCTGGGCGCGCCGGTGACGGTGGTGATCCCGCTCGGCGACAACGCCCCGCAGGCGCGTGGGGAGCAGCCCTGTGGCTGAACCGGGCCTCGCCCCGGCGCTGCGCTTTGCCGGGGTCGGCAAGCAGTTCGGCGCCGGGGCACGGCGCGTGGCCGCCCTGCGCGACCTCACGCTCAGCGTGCCGTCCGGGCGCATCACCGGCCTGCTCGGCCCGGATGCGGCTGGCAAGACCACGCTGTTGCGGCTCGCCGCCGGTCTGTTGCGGCCGGATAGTGGTCGGCTGGAGGTGCTCGGGCTGGACGTCGCGCATGACGCGGCGCGCATCCAGCGCCGTATCGGTTACATGCCGCAGCGCTTCGGCCTCTATGAAGACCTGTCGGTGCAGGAGAACCTGGACCTCTATGCCCAGCTTCAGGGCCTGCCCCCAGCGCAGCGGGCGGCGCGCTACGCCGAGTTGCTGCGCCTGACCGCGCTCGGCCCGTTCGGCGCGCGGCGGGCAGGGGCGCTGTCCGGCGGCATGAAGCAGAAGCTGGGCCTTGCCTGCGCCTTGCTGCGCGTCCCGGACCTGCTGCTGCTGGATGAGCCGACGGTGGGCGTGGACCCGATTTCGCGGCGGGAATTGTGGGCCATCGTCGCCGGCCTGCGCGAGCGCGGCGTCAGCGTGCTGGTCTCCACCGCCTATCTGGACGAGGCGGCGCATTGCGACGAGGTGGTGCTGCTCGATCAGGGCGGCCTGCTCGCGCAGGGGGCGCCGGATGCGCTGGCGGCGGATCTCGGCGGGCGCTGCTTCGCGGTGCGGCACGCGGCGCTCGACCGCCGCGCGCTGCAACAGCATCTGCTGGCCGCCCCCGGCGTGACCGATGCGCGGCTGGAGGGAACCGGGGTGCGCGCGCTGCTCGCCACCGGCGCCGCGCCGCCGGAGCTGGACGGGGCCGCGTGGCGCCCGGTGGCGCCGGAGTTCGCCGACGTATTCGTGGACCGCTTGCAGGCGCGCCGGCCGCGCCGGGCGCCAGCACCTATTACGCCGGCGACGCCTTCGGTGGGGGATGGGGCGGTGCTGCATGTGGCGGGGCTGAACCGCTGGTTCGGTCGCTTCCACGCCGTCAACGATGTGACCTTCGATGTGGCGCGAGGCGAGGTGTTCGGCCTGCTGGGAGCCAACGGCGCGGGCAAGACCACCACGTTCCGCATGCTGTGCGGCCTGCTGCCGGCCTCCTCGGGCGAGCTGCGCGTGGCCGGACAGGATCTGCTCGGCGCGCCGGCCAATGCGCGCCGGCAGATCGGCTACGTGGCGCAGAAATTCGCGCTCTACGGCAATCTCAGCGTGGCGCAGAACCTGGCTTTCTTCGCCGCCGCCTACGGCCTGCGCGGCGCGCGGCTGCGGGCGCGGCTGGACTGGGCGGAGGCGGAATTCGAACTCGGCCCGTTCCTGTCCGGCAATGCCGGCGACATCCCGCTCGGCTACAAGCAGCGCCTGGCGCTGGCCTGCGCGCTGCTGCACGAGCCGCCGATCCTGTTCCTCGACGAGCCGACCTCGGGCGTCGATCCGCTCGCCCGCTCGGAGTTCTGGCAGCGCATCAACCAGTACGCGGCGTCCGGGACGACCGTGCTGGTGACGACGCATTTCATGGACGAGGCGGAATACTGCGACCGGCTGGTGCTGATGTCGCAAGGCAGCGTGCTGGCCGCCGGCACGCCGGCCGAGGTGCGCGCCCGCGCAGCCACACCCGAGACGCCCGACCCGACCATGGAGGACGCCTTCATCGCCCTGATCGCGGCGCATGAAGCCAGCCTGCGGCGGGCGGCATGAACGTGGGCCGGCTGCGCGGGCTGATCTGGAAGGAGAGCGTGCAGATCCTGCGCGATCCCTCGGCGCTGGCGATCGCCTTCGTGCTGCCGTTGTTCCTGCTGCTGCTGTTCGGCTACGGCGTGTCGCTGAACGCCGAGCATGTGCCGGTGGGCGTGATCGCCGACCACCCGAACCCGCAGACCGAGCCGTTCATCGCCACGCTGCGCCATTCCCGCTATTTCGACGTGCACGCGCTGCCCAGCCTGCCGGCCGCGCGCGCGGCGATGGCCCGGCGGGAGATCAGCGGCTTCGTCTGGCTGCCCGGCGATTTTGCGCGCCAGACGCTGGCCACCGGCCCGGCCGCCATCGGCGTCGCGCTGAACGGTGTCGATGCCAATACGGCGCGGCTGGTCGAGGGCTACCTGACCCAGTCCTGGCAGATCTGGCTGGCCCAGATGCAGCAGGAGCAGGCGAGCGCCGCCGCCTTTCCAGTCGGGTTGCAGACGCGCATCTGGTTCAATCCGGCGCTGCGCAGCCGCGACTATCTCGTGCCCGGCCTGATCGCCGTCATCATGACGCTGATCGGCGCGCTGCTGACCGCGCTTGTCGTCGCGCGTGAGTGGGAGCGCGGCACGATGGAGGCGCTGATGGCCTCGCCGGTGACGATGGCGGAAATCCTGCTCGGCAAGCTGCTGCCGTATTTCGTGCTGGGCATGGGCGGGATGGTGCTGTCGGTCGTGCTGGCGGTGACGCTGTTCGCCGTGCCGCTCCAGGGAAGTCTTTGGGTGCTGACCGGCGCCTCGGCCTTGTTCCTGCTGGTGGCGCTGGGGATGGGGCTGCTGATTTCCTCGCTGGCGCGCAACCAGTTCGTCGCTGGCCAGATCGCCATCGTTGTCACCTTCCTGCCCGCCTTCATCCTGTCCGGCTTCATCTTCGACATCCGCTCGATGCCGGCGCCGATCCAGTTCATCACGCACATCCTGCCGGCGCGGTATTTCGTCTCGATCCTGCAAACGGTGTTCCTGGCGGGCAACGTGTGGCCGGTGATCCTGCCGGACGCGGCGGCGCTGGCGGGCATGGCGGCCTTCTTTCTCGGCATCACGCTGTGGCGCTCACACAAGCGGCTGGACTGACATGGCCCGATTGCTCGCCCTGATCCGCAAGGAATTTCTCGCCCTGCTGCGCGACAAGGCGAGCCGCATGGTGCTGGTCGGCCCGCCCTTGATCCAGCTTCTGGTGTTCAGCTACGCGGCCACTTTCGACCTCGCCAACATTCCCTTCGTGGTCATCAACGAGGACCCCGGCTTCGCCGGGCGGCAGGTGGTCGCGCGCTTCGCCGGTGCCCCCGCCTTCCGGCTGGTGGCGAGCCTGCCCTCGACCGAGGGGATGGCGGCGCTGATCGACGCGCGGACGGCACTGCTCGCGATCCATGTCGATCGCGACTTCACCCGCAACCTGCTGACGCATCGCCCGGCGCCGCTGCAAATCGTGATCGACGGGCGCAACTCCAACACCGCCGCGGTCGCGCTGAGCTACGCGAGCAACATCGTGCTCGACTACGATGCCGAATGGGCGGCGATGCATGGCGGCACGCGCGCGGCGGCCACGCTGGATGTGCGCGCCTGGTACAATCCCAACCTGCTGTCGCGCTGGTTCGTCGTGCCCGGGATCGTTGGCCTGCTCACTTTCGTCGTCACGATCCTGGTCAGCGGCCTGTCGGTGGTGCGCGAGCGCGAGTCCGGCACGTTCGACCAGCTCCTCGTCACGCCTTACCGGCCGTGGGAGATCCTGCTCGGCAAGGCCGTGCCCGGCCTCGTGATCGGGGCCGGGGAGGCGACGCTGATCGCGGTCGTGGCGGTGTTCTGGTTCGGCGTGCCGCTGCTCGGCAGCCTGCTGGCGCTCGCGCTCGGCTTGCTGCTGTTCCTGGTGTCGGCGATCGGAATCGGGCTGATGATCTCCTCGCTCGCGGCGACGCAGCAGCAAGGGTTGCTCGGCGCGTTCCTGTTCCTCGTGCCGGCGATCATCCTGTCCGGCTTCGCGACCCCCATCGCCAACATGCCGGAGGCCGTGCAGTACGTTACCTACCTCAACCCGATGCGCTATCTGATGGTGATCCTGCGTGGCACGTTCCTGGAAGGCGATGGCGTGGCCGACTTGCTTGGCCAGTACTGGCCGCTCGCCCTGCTCGGTGCCGCGAGCATGACGGCGGCGGCCCGGCTCGCGCGGCGGCGGTCCGAATAAAGCCCGTTATCAGCCACCACCCGTCCACCGCCCCGCGAACACTCGCACAGCTTGCGCCACCAGCGCGATCTCCCGCGTCCATTCCCCCGCCCGCGCCTGGCGGAACAGTCGCGCGCTGGGGTACCATGGGCTGTCCGCGCGCCCGCGCAGCCAGCGGAAATCGGCGTTGGTCTGCACCAGCAGCCACACCGGCAGCCCCATCGCGCCAGCCAGATGTGCCACCGAGGTATCGACGCTGACCACCAGATCCATGTGGTGCAGCAGCGCCGCCGTCTCGGCGAAGGTTTCCAGCCGTTCGCCGTGCACCCGCACGCCGGGCAGACGGGCCAGCGCGTCGGCGTCCGCCGCGCGAACATCCCTTTGCGCGACATGGAACTCCACGCCGGGCAATGTCAGCAGCGGCCGCAGTTGCGCGACCGGGATCGAGCGCAGCGCGTCCTCCGGATGCTCCTCGCTGCCGGAAAAGGCGATGCCGATGCGAGGCAGCCGCGCCGGCCCGAGCCGTTCGCGCCACGCCGCGCGCCGGGCGCCATCCGCGCGCAGATAGGGAATGTCGGCCGGAATACTCTCCAGCGTCGTGCCGAACAGCAGCGGCAGCGTCAGCAGCGGGCAATGGAAATCGTGCGGCGGCAACTCGGCCCCTTCCGCCAGCACGACATCGGCAAGCCCCTCCAGCAGCGGCACCAGCGGCGCCTGCACCTCCAGTACCACGCGCGCGCCGAGGGCGCGCACCATCGGCGCGTAGCGCACGAACTGGATGGTGTCGCCCAGCCCCTGCTCGCTGTGCAGCAGCAGCGTGCGCCCGGCCGCGTCCTCGCCCTCCCAGCGCGGTGTCGCGCGCTCGCGCGTGCCCTCGCAAAACCCCGCATCCTGCCAGCGGCTTTCGTAACCCTCCCATCCCTCGCGAAACCGGCCGAGCGAGAGCAGCGCCAGGCTCTCGCCGAAGCGCGCCTGCACCTGTTCCTCGTCCAGTGCCAAGGCTTGGCGAAACAGCGGAATGGCTTCCTCCGGCCGGTCCATCGCCAGCATGGCGCCGCCGAGGTTGTTGTAGGCGTTGGCATAGTCCGGCCGCAGCCGCAGCGCATCCATGAAGCACTCCGCCGCCTCGGTGGCGCGATGCAGCGCCAGCAGCGCGAGGCCGAGGTTGTTGCGCGCCCCCGCGCTGTCCGGATGCAGCGCGATCACCTGCCGGTACAGCTCCGCCGCGTCCTCGGCGCGGCCCAGCGCGCGCAGCAGGTTGCCCAGGTTGTTCATCGCCCCCGCGTGCCGCGGATCGAGCGCGAGGGCCGCCCGGAACCGCGCCTCCGCCTCCGCCGGCTGGTCGGCGGCGAGCAGCGCGTTGGCGAGGTTGTAGAGCGTGGGCGCATGGCTCGCCCGCATCGCCAGCGCCGCGCGATAATGCGGCACCGCCTCCGCCGGGCGGTCGAGTTCCACCAGGGCGTTGCCGAGGTTGTTGCGCGCATCCGCGTGGTCCGGCCGCAGCGCCACCGCGCGGGCGAGCGCGGTCACGGCGGCGTCCGGTTCGCCCGCGAACCACAGCGCATTGCCGAACGCGAACAGCGCCTCCGCGTCCGAGGGGTTCGCGGCGAGGCGGCGTCTGGCGGCCTCCACGGCGTCGGCTGGCGTGTCCACGGCGGGTCCGGGCGGGTTGTTCCGGATCGTGGCACGCCGGGCGGCCCGGCGGGAAGGCTCGTCGCTACATTGCCATCTGGCCGTCGTCGGCCACGATCGAGGTGCCGTTGATGAAGCGCGCCGCCTCACCGGAGCACAGCAGCAGCAACAGCCCATCCAGATCGCGCGGCTCGCCGAGGCGGCGGCGGGGGAGGGAGGCGATCAGCTTGGCGCCGGCCTCGGTCTCCCAGAAATCGCCGCCGATCTCGGTCTTGATGTAGCCCGGGCAGATCGCGTTGGTGTTGATGCCGTGCCGGCCCCACTCGCGCGCCATGCACTGCGTCATCATGGCCACGCCCGCCTTGGAAATGGCGTACGGCGCCTGATGCCCGATGGTGCGGAAGGACGCCACCGAGGCGATGTTGACGATCCGTCCGCCGCGCTTGTGCCGGATCATCTGGTTCGCCGCCGCCTGCGCGACGAAGAACGGGCCTTTGAGGTTGGTGTCCAGCACCGCGTCGAAATCTTGCTCGGAAAAATTCTCCAGCCGCGCCTGCCGGCTGATGCCGGCGTTGTTGACCAGGATGTCGATCCCGCCCAGCTCGGCCTCGATCCGCGCCGCCGCCGCGCGAATGTTGTCCACCTTTGTCGCGTCCATCGGCACCACCAGCGCCCGTCCGCCTGCCGCCGTGATCTGGTCCGCCAGCGCGTGCAGTCGGTCCACGCGCCGTGCCGAAAGCGCCACCACCGCGCCGGCCCTGGCGAGCACCACGGAGAAACGCTCGCCCAGACCGGACGAAGCCCCCGTTACCCAGGCGATCTTGCCCGCGATGTCGGTCATGACGCCACCCGGGTCCGCGCCGCGCGGTATTCGCGCTCAAGCCGCGCCACCAACTCCGCGACCGGCACCACGTCTTGCACCGCGCCGATCCCCTGTCCGGCGCTCCAGACATCGCGCCACGCCTTGGTTTCGCGTCCGAAATCCATCTTGGCTCCCTCCGTCGGCAGGTTGTCCGGGTCGAACCCGGCGGCGCGCACGCTGGGCTTGAGGTAGCTGCCCGGCACGCCGGAGAAGAAATCGGTGTACATGATGTCGTCGGCGTGGCTTTCCGCCACCATCCGCTTGTATTCGGGCTTGGCGTTGGCTTCCTCGGTGGCGATGAAGGCCGAGCCGATATAGGCCAGATCCGCCCCCATGGCCCGCGCCGCCAGCACCGCGCCGCCGGTGGCGATCGCGCCCGAGAGCACCAGCGGCCCGTCGAAGAACGCACGGATTTCCTGCACCAGCGCGAAGGGCGAGAGCGTGCCCGCGTGCCCGCCCGCGCCGGCGGCCACCGCGATCAGCCCGTCGGCACCCTTTTCCACCGCCTTGCGCGCGAACATCGGGTTGATGACATCGTGCAGCGCGATGCCGCCATAGGAATGCACCGCCGCGTACACGTCCTCGCGCGCGCCGAGCGAGCAGATCGTGATGGGAACGTGGTATTTCACGCATGTTTCCAGATCCTCCATCAGCCGGGGATTGGAGCGATGCACGATCTGGTTGACGGCGAACGGCGCCGCTTTGGCCTCGGGATGCCTGGCGTCATGGTCCGCGAGTTCGCTGGTGATGCGGTCGAGCCACTCCGCCAGCAGCGATTGCGGCCGCGCGTTCAGCGCGGGAAAACTGCCGACGATGCCCGCCTTGCACTGCGCGATGACGAGATCGGGTGTCGAGACGATGAACAACGGCGCCGCGATCACCGGCAGCCGCAGGTTTTGCAGGATCGGGGGCAGGGACATCGAAAATTCCTCTCAGCGGCTTCCGCGCCGGCTCGCCGCCAGCCGTTCGGCGTAATCGATCGCCTCGATCAGGCTGTCCTCGTTGGCGATGCCCTGGCCCGCGATGTCGAACGCGGTGCCGTGATCGACGGAGGTGCGGATGATCGGCAGGCCAAGGGTGATGTTCACCCCGCTCAGCGAGTTCCACGTCCCCGTCTGCGGATCGACGTTGAACCCGAGCAGCTTGACGGGAATATGTCCCTGGTCGTGATACATCGCGACCACGGCATCGAACTGCCGCGCCCGCAGCTTCACGAACACCGTGTCGCCCGGCACCGGCCCGGTGATGCGCATGCCGCCTTCGACGCACTCCGCCACCACGGGGGCGGTGATGTCGATGTCCTGCCGCCCGAACAGCCCGCCTTCGCCGGCGTGCGGGTTCAGCGCCGCGATGGCGATGTGCGGGCGGGCGATGCCCAGCCCCAGCAGCGCCGCGTGCGTCAGGTCGATGGTCCGCCGCAGCCGCTCCGGCGTCAGCAGTCCCGGCACTTTCTCCAGCGCCACGTGCGTCGTTACATGGCTCACCCGCATATCGCCGTGCGCCAGCATCATCACCGAGTTCTTCATCCCGGTCAGCGCCGCCAGCATGTCGGTGTGGCCGGCGAAATGGTGGCCGGAGAGGTTCAGCGCCTCCTTGTTGAGCGGCGCCGTCACGATGCCGTCGATGCGCTTTTGCAGCGCGAGCTTCACCCCGCGTTCGACGCCGAGATAGGCAAAGCGCCCCGCTTCCGCGCTGATCTCCCCGATCGGCAGGTCCGCCAGTTCCTCGCCCGCCGGCAGCAGCGCGAGCGCGGGCCAATCGTCTGCCTCGTTCACAACCGGAAACACGGGCGCGTCCGCCACCAGCGCCCGCGCCGCCGCCAGCGCCGAGGCGTGGCCGATCACCAGCAGGCGCAGGTGCCCGTTCTCTATCCGATGCCGCAGCCGCCGCGCCGCTTTGACGATGATCTCCGGCCCAACTCCGGCCGGGTCGCCCATGGTGATCGCGAGTGTCGGTGCGTGGTTCATGTCGTCTCCCCCTCCAGCAGCCGCGCCAACAGCCCCGCGTCGCCGAACGCGCCGGACTTGGAGACGATGCGCAGTCCGTCCCAACGCCCGCCGCTCAGCCGCGACGCCGGCACGCCCGCCGCCACTTCCCCGTCCACCACCAGCCCGTCCGCGTCAAGCGCCGCGCAGACCGCGCGCAGCGTCTCGCCGCCGGCGACGATCAGCGTGCCGGGCCTGTCCATGCGGTGCAGCAACGCGGCGAGCGCCGCCGCGATGTGCCGCGCCGCTTCCTCGCGCGCCGTGCCCGCCGGCAGCGCCACCGTCACCACCGCCCCGTCCCCAACCGTGCCGCCGGGAAGTGTCACCCGCTTCCGGCATTCCGCCACCTGCGCGCGCGCCACCGGATGCTCCGAGCCGATCAGCGCCACCACGGGGCGCGGCAGTGCCGCCACCAGCGGCGTCGTGCCCGTCACCAGCGCCCCCGCCAGCCCGGCCGTGCCGCACCACAGCACGCGCCCGCGCCGTCGTGTCGCAATGGCGGCAAGGTCCGCCTCGGTTTCCGCGTCCCACAAACTCACGCCCGGTGGCAGATCGTCCCCCGGCCGGCGCCGCGCCACCGGCACGCCCTCGGCGGCCAGCCCCGCCGCCAGATCGACGCCGACATCCTGCCCGTGCGCCAGTTGCCGCCCGCCGCGCGTGATCCTCCCCTGTGCCGGAAACGCGGGCGCGATCACCACGGCGTTGAACGCCCCGGACGCCGCGCACGCCGCAAGCTCGGCCGCCGTATGGCCGCGCAGCAGGCTGTCGAGTTTCTTGAACGCCAGATCCGCCCCGGCCAGCATCGGCGCCAGCGCGCCCACCCGCGCCCGCGCCGTCGCCACGTCCAGCTCGCGCGTGGCCGAATCGAGCGCGAGCACAGGCTGGGTCGGATCGTCCGCCCAGCCGACCGGCACCGGCCCCAGCATCGGGCGGAATTTCGCGGCGGTGTCGAGCGCGCCGGTCAGGTCGTCCGCCAGCAGGCGGAAGCGGGTCATTGCACGCGATGCAGCAACGGCTGCCCCTCGCGCAGCCGCCGGACGTTCTCCACGGCCAGCGCGAACGAGCGGTCGAAGGTGCCGGTGGTCAGCCAGCCGACATGTGGCGCTACCACCACGTTCTCCAGCGCGAACAACGGGTTCTCGCGCCCGGCCGGCTCGGCCGCGAACACGTCCAGCCCCGCCGCCGCGAGCCGCCCAGCGGTCAGCGCCGCCACCAGCGCGTGCTGATCGACCAGCCCGCCGCGCGCGGTGTTGACCAGCACGGCGCCCGGCTTCATGCGCGCGAGCGCCGCCGCGTCGATCATGCGCTCCGTCGCCGGCGTCAGCGGCACATGCAGGCTGACCACGTCGCTTTCGGCGAGCAAGTCGGGCAGCGCCCGCCATTCCCCGAGCGCATCCGGCTTTTCCGCCCGCGCCGTGTACAGCACGCGGCATCCCATGGCCCCCAGCACCGGCGCCAGCGCGCGCGGGACCGCGCCGTAGCCGACCAGCCCCACGGTCCTGCCGCCGAGTTCGTGGAACGAGTCCTGCAACCCGGGATCGAGACGCCATCCGTCGCCCGCCCGCGTTGCCCGGTCCAGCAGCGCCAGCCGCCGCAAGGCCGCGAGCATCAGCAGCAGCGTCATCTCCGCCACCGCCGGGGCGTTGGTTCCCGGCAGGTTGCACACGGCGATGCCGCGCGCGGCGGCGGCTTCGAGGTCGATGGTGTTCACGCCGCTGCCGATCTTCTGGATCAGCCGCAGTCCTGGCGCGCCCGCGATCACCTCGGCCGTGCAGGGTTTCAGCACATGCCACAGCACGTCCGCCGTGCGCATCGCCTCGGCAAACCCGGCCTCGTCGGTCTCCGGACGGACCGCGATCTCCAGCCCCTCCGCCGCGAACCGCGCCAGCCGCTCCCGCAGGCCGGGGCCGGCGGCGTAGTGCAGCACCACCTTCACCGCAGCGTCCGCGCCAGCGCCGCCCCGCCCGCGAACTTGCCGCGCGGCCCCATCGCTTCCTCGATGCGCAGCGCCTCGTTCCACTTCGCCGTGCGCTCGCCGCGTGCCATCGAGCCGACCTTGAGCTGGCCCACGCCCCAGCCGACCGCGAGATGGACGATGGTCGTGTCCTCCGTCTCGCCGGAGCGGGCGGAGACGATCCCCGCGTAACCAAGTTCCTTGGCCGTGGTCCAGGCCTGCGCGGTCTCGGTCAGTGTGCCGCGCTGGTTCGGTTTCAGCAGCACGCAGTTGGCCGCCCCGCGCGCCGCCGCGTCGCGGATGTTGGCCGCGTGCGTGACCAGCAGATCGTCGCCCACCACCTGAACCCGGTCGCCCACCGCTTCGGTGAAGCGCACGAACCCGTCGAAATCGTCCTCCGCCAACGGGTCCTCGATGGACAGGATCGGGTAGCGCTCCAGCCAGCCGGTCAGCATGTCGATCATGCCGTCGCTGTCCAGTTCGCGCCCCTCCAGCCCGAGGCGGTACTTCCCGGCCTTGCCGAATTCCGAGGCGGCGATGTCGAGCGCGATGCCGATCTCCTCGCCCGGTTCGAAGCCGGCGGCGTCGATGGCGCGCACCAGCGTTTCAAGCGCCTCCTCGTTGGTGGTGAAATCCGGCCACCAGCCGCCTTCGTCCGCCACGCCGTGCAGCTTTCCGGCCGCCTTCATCAACGATCCGGCCGCGCGATAGACCTCGGCCGTCCAGTCCAACGCCTCGGCGAAGCTGCGCGCGGCCGGGCAGACCACCAGGAAATCCTGGATATCCACCCGCCGGCCGGCATGGGCGCCGCCACCGAAAATCTGGATCTGCGGCAGCGGTAGCAGGCTCGCTTCCTCGCCGCCGAGATGGCGATACAGCGGCACGCCCGCCGCCCCGGCCGAAGCATGCGCCGCCGCCATCGAGACGGCCAGGATGGCGTTGGCGCCCAGTCGGGTCTTGCCCTCGGTCCCGTCCAGCTCGATCAGTTTCCTGTCCAGAGCCGCCTGATCCGCCGCGTCCGCGTGCATCAGCGCCACCGCGATTTCGCCATTGACGCTGGCGACCGCCCGCGAGACGTCCCAGCCGCCGAAGGTCTCCCCACCGTCGCGCAGATCGAGCGCCTCGCCGGAGCCGGTGGAGGCGCCGGCCGGGGCGATGGCGCGGCCGACGGCGCCGCCCGCCAGCATCAATTCGGCTTCCACCGTCGGGCGCCCCCGGCTGTCCCAGACCCGGCGGCCATGCAGATAGACGATCTCGGTATCGCTCATGCCGCCAATTCCTTTCGCCACGCCGTTGCCACGTCGGCCAGCCGCGCCACCGGCGCCGCCAGCAGGGCGCGCGCCACCCGGCGGACTCGCGCCTTGTCGTTCTCCGCCGTCAGGTACTCCACCGGCGACTTGCCATCCACCCGGGCAAGCAGCAGGCCGGGCAGCAGCCGTGCCGCCCGGGCCTCCGGCGCCGATGCCGGCTCCCAGGTCACGCGCGCCAGATAGGCTTCGGCCAGCGCCGCGAAACATGCCAGGAACCCGGTGGCAGCCTGCGGGTTCCACAGGCATTTCAGCAACAGGTGATTGAGCACGAAGGCCAGATCGAAGGCCGGATCGCCCCACCATGCGCACTCGGCATCCAGGAACACCGGCCCCGCGGGGCCGACCAGGATGTTTTTCGGGCTGACATCCCCGTGCACCAGCGCGAGGCGCGTGGCCTGGGTCGTCGTGACCAGGGCTTGCAGCGCCGCCGCCCGGTCAGGATGGCGGCGGGCGGTGGCCAGCAGATACGGCTCCAGCCTGATGTCGAAGAAAATCGCGTCGGTCGGAAACATCGCCGCCACGGTTGCGTCCGCCGCCGTCGCGGCATGGATGCGCGCCAGCGTCGCGCCCACCGCGCCCGCGAACGCCGGATCGGCACGGCCCTCGCGCAACTCGGTTTTCCACAGAGGGTGCGTCTCCGGCGGCAGGTATGCCATCGCCAGCGCCCCGCTGGCCGCGTCCTGGCCGAGCAGGGCAGGGGCGCAGCCCGGCGCCGCCGCGTTGGCCTGGCGCATCCAGCGCGCTTCGTACAGGTTGCGCTCCACCGGCGCGTGCCAGTCCGCCGCCACCTTCAGCTTGTCCAGCGCGCGCTTGACCACCACCGGCCCGGACGGCAGCGCCACCAGCCAGATATCGGAAGACACGCCCCCGGTCAGCGCCCGTCCGTCCGGTACGGGCGCGTCATCGGCGAGCAGGTGCATCGCGCGCAGGGCGGCGGCGATCTCAGTGTGTGGCGTTTCCCCGGTCATGGCGGCATCCTGTGCGCGGCGCCCCGGCGAGGCAACCGGTCGGCGCCGAGGGGGAACGCCGTGGATACGATCGAGGCCGACTATATCGTCGTCGGTGCCGGCTCGGCCGGCTGCGTTGTGGCCGCCCGCCTGACGGAAGACCCGTCGGTGCGCGTGCTGGTGCTGGAAGCGGGCGGTCCCGACAGCAATCCGTGGATTCACATCCCGCTCGGCTACGGCAAGACCATAGTCGATAAACGCATCAACTGGATGTACGAGACCGAGCCTGACCCCAACCTGAACAACCGCCGCGTGTTCTGGCCGCGCGGCAAGGTGCTCGGCGGCTCGTCCTCGATCAACGGCCTGCTGTATTTGCGCGGCCAGCCCGAGGACTATGCGCACTGGCGGCAACTCGGCAACGAGGGCTGGGCGTGGGACGACCTGTTGCCGTATTTCAAACGCTCCGAACAACGCATCGGCCCGGGCGACGACTCGCTGCACGGCCGCGACGGCGCGCTTGCGGTCAGCGATCTGCCGGATCGCACGGAACTGTGCGAATCCTACATCCGCGCGGCAATGGCCGAGGGCATCCCGCGCACCGACGATTTCAACGGCCCGCAACAGGAAGGCGTCGGCTACTACCACGTCACGGCGCGCAACGGCCGCCGCTCCTCCGCCGCGACGGCGTTCCTGCGCCCGGCGATGAAGCGGGCGAATTTGCAGGTGCTGACGCAC
>JAKBCB010000442.1 GCA_021808185.1 Pseudomonadota bacterium | reverse complement strand
CCCGGTCGCCCCGGTCGAGGCCGAGTTCGGCTCCGGCTTCACGCGCATCGAGCTGCCCTTCCTGGACCGCACGACGCAAATGGCCATCGTCGCGTCGCGACAGGCCACCGAGGCCGCCGGAATCACCGATTTCACGGACTTCGGCGAGCGTGCCGGAGTCTTCTACGGCACCGTGCGCGGCGGCGGGCACACCGAGTGGGAATGGGTGCGCCAGTTCCACGTCGACGCACGCAAGACGGCCAAGCCCTACGTGATCATGGGCTGCATGGCCAACGCGCCGGCGGCGCAGCTGTCGATCCGCCACCAGGTGCGCGGGCCGGTGGCCAGCCATACCTCGGCGTGCTCGTCGTCCGGGGCCTCGATCGCCGACGCCTGCCGCCACATCCACGCCGGCGAACTCGACATCGCCATCGCCGGCGGTGCCGAGGGCGTGCTGTCGCCGGTGTTCCTGGGCGCGTGGGACGGCCTGCGCGCGATGGCCGAGGTCGCCGAGGACCCCTCGCGCAGCTGCCGCCCCTTCTCGCGCGACCGCACCGGCCTGGCGCTGGGCGAAGGCGCGGTGTTCTTCGTGCTGGAGTCGCTTCAGCACGCACGTGCCCGCGGCGCGCAGGTGCTCGGGCGCATCTCCGGCTGGGCCGTCGCCTCCGACGCCCACCACATCGGCACCCCGCATGCGCGCGGCCAGATCTCCGCCATGCGCTCGGCGCTGCGCATGGCCGGCCTCGAGCCGCACCAGCTCGACTATGTCAACGCCCACGCCACCGCGACGCGCGGCGGCGACCCCATCGAGGCCGCCGCGCTGCGCGAGGTCCTGGCAGACGCCGCGCCGCGGGTGCCGGTCAGCGGCACCAAGGGCCTGCACGCCCACATGCTGGGCGCCGCCAGCGCGATGGAGGCGCTGGTGTGCCTGCAGGCCATCCGGCATCGCTTCGTGCCGGCCACCGCCCACCTGGAGGAGGTGGATCCGGACTGCGAGGGCCTGCACCACGTGCCGAAGGTGCTGCGCGATCGGCGCGTGCGTCACGCGCTGTCGCTGTCGGCCGGCTTCGGCGGCACCAACGCCGCGCTGGTGCTCAGCGAAGCCGAAGCGGACTGAGGCCCTCGGCAAGGGCGCGCTCGCCCCGCGAGCGCCCGTCAAAAATCCGCCGCCCCTGCCCATGCGCGATATGCGTATCGACGCGTGACGGGGCATGGCGCCGGGACCGCGCCGGATTTTTGACGAATTCCCCCGCAACCCATGGTCCGCGGCACTGGCACGGCCCTTGCTCAGGAACGGACACCCCGTCCACCCGCAAGAGCCCCAGGGAGCCGCCCGACCATGATCCCGCAACGCCGTACCGATCCCACTGCCTCTCCCGTCGTCCGCGCGTTCTCGAACACCGGGCCCGGCTCGCTGGTGGAGACGCGGTTCGACGCCGCCGGCTCGACCCTGTGGATCAGCATGCTGGCGCAGGACCGCAAACCCCACAACTTCTCCAACGAGATGTTGTCCGGGCTGCTCGAGGTGCTCGACCAGTTGCAGGAACAGGCGCCGCTGAGCGGCCTGGCCGGCGCCGACGACGCCGCCCACTACGCGGTGCTGCGTTCGGGCCACGCGCAGTACTTCAGCCTCGGCGGCGACCTCGGCTATTTCCTGCGCTGCATCCGCACCCGCGACTCCGCCGCGCTGCGCCGCTACTCGATGCTGTGCCTGGACATGATCTACCGCTGGGCCACCGTGCTCAACCGCAACACCACGACCCTGTCGCTGGTGCAGGGGCGGGCGCTGGGCGGCGGCTTCGAGGCCGCGCTGGCGGCCGACTACGTGATCGCCGAGGAACATGCGGAGTTCGGTCTGCCGGAGATCCTGTTCGGGCTGTTCCCCTGCTCCGGCGCGATGAGCCTGCTCGGGCGGCGCATCGGCATCGCCGCCGCCGAACGCCTGATGCGCAGCGGCAAGGTCTACAGCGCCGCCGAACTGCTGGACATGGGCGTGATCGACGAAGTCTGCGCCAGCGGCCGCGGCGAGGCCGCGGTGCGCGAGTTCATCGCGCAGCACGCCAGGCGCCGAAAGGCCCGCCTGGCCATGCAGCGTGCCCGCGCGCGCATGGTGCCGCTGGACTACGCCGAGCTGGCCACGGTGGTCGACGAATGGGTCGACGCCGCGCTGCAGCTCGACGACGAGGAGATCCGCGTGCTGGAAACCCTGGTGCGCATGCAGCGCGCCGATTTCGCGCACTGAGGCCCCGGCGCACACGGCAGCGATCCCGCGCGGGATCGCCGGCGGCGGCCCCGGAGCGCGGACGCGGGCCCCGCCACTATCATGCGGCGGCATCCCCAGCGCCAAGCTCCGTTGCCTCCCATGCCCCCCCGCATCTCCGACCTGCACATCGCGGGCGAGGAACTGCTGCCCTCGCCGGACGAACTTCGCGACGCCGTGCCGGCCGGCGAACCCGAGGCGGCCGTGATCGCCCGCTCGCGCGCCGCGGTGCGCGACATCGTGCACGGCCGCGACGACCGGCTGATGGTGCTCACCGGCCCCTGCTCCATCCACGACACCACGGCCGCGCTGGCCTACGCGCGGCGCCTGCGCGAGGCCGTGCCCCGCGTCGACGACGCGCTGTTGCTGGTGATGCGGGTGTACTTCGAGAAACCACGCACGCGCCTGGGCTGGAAGGGCCTGATCTACGACCCCGACCTCGACGGCCGCGGCGACATCCACAAGGGCCTGCTGAGCGCCCGTGCCCTGCTGGTGGAGTGCGCGCGACTGGGAGTCCCCGCGGCCTCCGAGATCCTCGACCTGGCCACGCCCCAGTACTACGCCGAACTGCTGTCCTGGGGGGCGATCGGCGCGCGCACCACCGAGAGCCCGCTGCACCGGCAGATGGCCTCGGCGCTGTCGGCGCCGCTGGGCTTCAAGAACCCGACCAGCGGCAAGCTGCAGACGGCGGTGGACGCCATCGTCGTGGCGGCCCAGTCGCACCGCTTTCCGTCGATCTCGCGCGAGGGCCGCGCCATCGTGGTCACGACCACCGGCAACCCGGACTGCCACCTGATCCTGCGCGGCGGCGAGTCCGGCCCCAATCACGATGCGGCCAGCGTGGCCGCCGCGGCGGCCGCGCTGCGCGCCGCCGGGCTGTCGCCGCGGTTGATGATCGACTGCAGCCATGCCAACAGCGGCGGCGACTTCCGCCGGCAGCCCCTGGTCGCGGCCGACGTGGCCGCGCAGATCGCGGGCGGCAGCACCGACATCCTGGGCGTGATGCTGGAAAGCCATCTGGTCGAGGGCCGGCAGAACCTGGGCGACGACCCCGCCGCACTGCGCTACGGCCAGAGCATCACCGACGGCTGCATCGGCTGGGAAACGACCCTGGAGCTGCTCGACCGGCTGGCCGACGCGGTGCGCGCCGGGCGCCGGCTGCGCGGCGAGGCGGCCTCGCGCTGACATGCGCGGGCGCTACGCGCCCGCCGCCAGTCCCGCCGCCAGCTGCCCCACCATGCGCAGCGCCTGCTCGCGTTGCGGGGTCCAGGGCGCGCCGGCGTTCAGCCGCAGGCAGTTGCGATA
>JAKBCB010000441.1 GCA_021808185.1 Pseudomonadota bacterium | reverse complement strand
TGATCGCCCGTCGCCCGTCGCCCGCCCCGTCCCGCAAGGCAACGGGGCGGGCGGTGTGTCAGTTCAGCCGCGAGCGCAACTCCTCCATTGCGGCCCGGGCCCGCTCGGCCACGTCGCCCCGCGGCACGATGGCCAGAAACCGTTCGTAGCAGCGCAGCGCGGCGGAGACCTGATCGAGCCGCTGGTGCAGCAGCGCCGCTTCCCGCCATAGCGCGGCCTCGTCCGGAGCGATGCGCAGCATGTCCTCGGTGCAGGCGAGCGCACCGGCGAGGTTCGGCACGCGCAGGCGGCGCAGCTTGATGTTGTTTTGCAGCCGCAGCAGCACCGCCCGCGCGCCCATCGGCACCAGCAGCCCGGGCCGCAACTCGGCCTTCGCCCCCTCGACGCGCTTGAGCAGCGCGCGCAACGCGCGTGCGTCCAGCGCGGCACCGCCGTCGAACACGTCCAGCACGATCTGCGTGCGCGCGCCGTGCAGGCCGACGAGGAAATGGCCGGGGAAGTCGATGCCGTGTGCGTCCCACCCGGCCGCGCGCGCGGCGTGCAGCCACAGGATGCCGAGCGTGACCGGGAGGCCGCGCCGCCGTTTGATCACCCGGATCAGGTTGGCGTTGTCCAGATCGTCGTAGGTGTCGCTGTCGCCCGCGTAGCCGTGCCGCGTGGCGAGCAGGTCGGCCAGCGCCTCGGCCTGCGCTGGCAGGTCGTCCGGGGCGATCGCCTCCGCGCGGGCCACCGCCTCGCGCGCGATGTCGGACAGATGCGCGCGGGCGGCTTGCCAATCGGCATCCGGCGCATCGACCCGCGCCAGCTGCAACGCGGCGTCGGCCAGGTCGATCTCGCCGTCCGGCAGCAGGCCGATGGCTTCCAGCGCGGGGCGGGGGTCGCTCATGGGCGGCATCATGCCGCCCCGCGCGCCCGCGCCGCCAGCCAGATCAGTCGGCGTCGCCCTTCGCATCGGCGGCTTCCGGCAGATACAGCGCCGAACCCTTGGCCTTGAAGGTCTCGCTCATCCGCTCCATCCCCTCCATCCGCAGCGCATCCGCCCGGATGTCCTGGGTGATCTTCATCGAGCAGAATTTCGGGCCGCACATCGAGCAGAAATGCGCGACCTTGTGCGCCTCCTTCGGCAGCGTCTCGTCGTGGAACTGCCGTGCGGTGTCCGGGTCCAGCCCGAGATTGAACTGGTCCTCCCAGCGGAACTCGAACCGCGCGCGGGAAATCGCGTCGTCGCGCAGCTTGGCCGAGGGGTGTCCCTTGGCCAGATCGGCGGCGTGCGCCGCGATTTTATACGTGATGACGCCGGTCTTCACGTCGTCGCGGTTGGGCAGGCCCAAATGTTCCTTCGGCGTCACGTAGCAGAGCATCGCCGTGCCGAACCAGCCGATCATGGCGGCGCCGATGCCGGAGGTGATGTGGTCGTAGCCGGGCGCGATGTCGGTGGTCAGCGGCCCGAGGGTGTAGAACGGCGCCTCGCCGCACTCGCGCAGCTGCTTGTCCATGTTGATCTTGATCTTGTGCATCGGCACGTGGCCGGGGCCCTCGATCATCACCTGGCAGCCCTTGTCCCAGGCCACGCGGGTCAGTTCGCCCAGCGTTTCCAGCTCGGCGAACTGCGCGCGGTCGTTGGCGTCGGCCCCCGAGCCGGGGCGCAGCCCGTCGCCGAGCGAGAACGACACGTCGTACTTGCGCATGATGTCGCAAATCTCGTCGAAGCGCTCGTACAGGAAGCTCTCGCGGTGATGCGCGAGGCACCAGCGCGCCATGATCGAGCCGCCGCGCGAGACGATGCCGGTGACGCGCTTGGCGGTCAGCGGCACGTAGGCCAGCCGCACGCCGGCATGGATGGTGAAATAGTCCACGCCCTGCTCGGCCTGCTCGATCAGGGTGTCCTTGAACACCTCCCAATCCAGCTTGTCCGGGTCGCCGCCGACCTTCTCCAGCGCCTGGTAGATCGGCACCGTGCCGATGGGGATCGGCGCGTTGCGCAGAATCCAGGAACGGATGTTGTGGATGTTGCGCCCGGTGGACAGGTCCATGACCGTGTCGCCGCCCCAGCGGATCGCCCACACCATCTTTTCCACCTCTTCCGCGGCGGAGGAGGTGACGGCGGAATTGCCGATATTGGCGTTGATCTTGACCAGGAAATTGCGCCCGATGATGACGGGCTCAAGCTCGGGGTGGTTGATGTTGGCGGGAATGATCGCGCGTCCGGCGGCGATTTCCGCGCGCACGAATTCCGGGGTGACGAAGGCGGGCATGGCGGCGCCGAAGCTCTCGCCGTCGGCCAGCGTCTCCTCCGCCGCCGCCAGCATCCGGGTGCGGCCGAGGTTTTCGCGGTGCGCGACGTAGATCATTTCCTCGGTGATGATGCCGCGCCGGGCGAACTCGATCTGCGTGACCGGCTGGCCATCGGCCCCCGCGCGCACGGTGTGCGGCGCCGGGCAATGCGCCACCAGCTTGTCGGGGGCGACGAAGCCGTTGTCCTCTGGCTTGATCGCGCGCGGGGCCACGGTTGCGAACCCGCGCCGGGCGATCCACTCCCCGCGCACCGGCGGCGCGCCGGCCTCCAGGTCGATCCGCGCGGAGGGATCGGTGTAGGGGCCGGAGGTATCGTAGATCCGGAACGGCGGCTCGTTCGCCGAGGGGTGCAGGTCGATCTCGCGGAACGGCACCGCGATATCCGGGCGGCCTTCCGGGCTGGTATAGACCTTTCTGGAACCCGCGACCGGGCCGGTGGTGACGGCGGCTGGTTTTGCCCCGTTCGGATTTATCTGGACGTTCATGCGCGCATCCTCTCGCCAGTGGGGGGGGGGGCGGGCGGAGGGTGCGGAAGTGCGGTGTGCGCGCGGTTCCCGTCCCTACGCCGGCGTGACCCGGATCAGGTTCAAAGGGTTCTCGCGGCGGCCGGCCGCGCGTGGCGGGACGGCCCATCGATTTCTCAGCCCCTTGCCGGGGCACCCCTCGGAGGCAATGACATTGGGTACGCCAAGCGTTCCTGTCAATTCCGATCCGCGCGAGCGGCGGCGTGTCCCACCGATTGGGACATTGACGCAGTCTCGATTTCGTATATAAATCCAATATTATCGCGGTCGGCGGCGATGGCGGCCAGACGCGGATGCCGCACAAGGATCGGGGTTATCGGTTTGGCCAGCGCAATGCCACAATCTCGATACCACGCAGGGCCTGGACCGGCCGAGGGCGCACCTCCGCGCCATGCGCTGCTCCGCCTGCCACGCCGGTTGCTGGCCGAGCGCCGGGCCGTGGCGCTGGTGGAACTGGCGCTGATCGGTCCGGTCGTCCTGCTCGCGTTGGTTGCCTTGTTCGAGTTCGCCTATCTCTTTCTGGCGCTGCAACTGGTGCAGAACGCCGCCCAGACCGCCGCGCGGTCGATCCAGACCGGCAACGCCCAGCCGCAATCCGTCGCGTCCGGTTCCACGACCGCATCGCAGGCGTTTACCAACAACGTGCTCTGCAAGGCGCTGATCCTGCTTCCGTGCGGCAATCTTCTGGTGAATGCCCAGGCGGTGCCGACGAACGGAAATTATCTCACTCTC
>JAKBCB010000440.1 GCA_021808185.1 Pseudomonadota bacterium | reverse complement strand
AACGCCCAGGCCGGGCGCGTCGGGGACCAGCACGTAGCCGTCCTGCCAGCGGATCGGCGTCTTCAGCAGCCTGGCGTGGAAGCCGCCCCAGGTGCCGATGCTTTCCAGGATCAGGAAATTCGGGATGCAGGCGGCGAGCTGGATGTTCGCCGCGCCCTCGATCGGGCCGCAATAAAGATGCGGGGCGATCTGGGCGTAATACGCCTCCGCCATGCCGGCGATCTTCTTCGCCTCCAGCAGCCCGCCGACGCGGCCGAGCGCCATTTGCAGGATCGAGGCGGCGCGACATTCCAGCACGCGGGCGAACTCGTATTTGGTCGCCAGCCGTTCGCCGGTGGCAATCGGGATCGTGGTCTGGCGCGCGACCAGCGCCATTTCCTCCGGCTTCTCGGGGGGCACCGGCTCCTCGAACCACAGCGGATCATATTGTTCCAGCCGCCGGGCGAGGCGGATGGCGCCGCTGGCGGTGAATTGGCCGTGGGTGCCGAACAGCAGATCGGCCTGCGTGCCCAGCGCCTCGCGCAGCCGGCGGCAGAACCGCTCGGACAGGTCCATGCGGGCAAGGCTCGGCTGGCGCGGGTCGAAGCTGGAATACGGGCCGGCGGGATCGAACTTCACCGCGGTGAAGCCCATCGCAATATACTGCGCGGCGCGCGCGGCGGCGGCGTCGGGGTCCATGTAGACCGCCTGCGCCTTGTCGTTCGCACCCCCCTCGTCCGCCTCGGGATAGAGATAGGTGTAGCTGCGCAGCCGGTCGGTCACCCGCCCGCCGAGCAGCGCATGCACCGGCTTGTCGACCGCCTTGCCGATGATGTCCCACAGCGCCATCTCGATGCCCGACAGCACGCCCATCATCGTGATGTCCGGCCGCAGCGAGTAGCCGCGGGCATAGACGTTACGCCAAAGCGTCTCGATGCGGAACGGGTCGCTGCCCTCGACATGGTGGGCGAACACGTCCTCGATCAGCCGCACCATCGCATGCGGGCCGAAGGTGGCGGCGTACACCTCCCCCACGCCTTCGATGCCGGTGTCGGTGATCAGCTTGAGGAAGATGAAATAGCGCCCGCCCCATTGCGGCGGCGGGTTGCCGACCACGAAGGTCCTGAGTTCGCGGATTTTCATGCGTCGAACACGATCACGTTGCGCAGCGCCTCGCCGCGCCTGACGGCGGCGATCGCCTCGTTGATCCGTTCCAGCGGATAGCGGCCGGTGATGAGTTCATCGAGCTTCAGCCGGCCCTGCTGATAGGCGGCGACCAGATGCGGGATGTCGATGCGGATGCGCGCGGACCCCATCTTGGAGCCGAGGATGCGCTGTTCGTCGGCGGCGAGCCAGCCGGGATCGTAGGCCGCCATGACGCCGGAGGCCGGCATCCCGACCACGACCACCGCGCCGCCGCGGCCGATCAGACCGGTCGCCTGGTCCATCGCCGCCTTCGCGCCGACGGTGACGAAAGCCCAGTCCGCCGCGCGGCCGCCGTTCAGCGCGCGAAGCTGCGCGGCCACGTCGGCCGCGGCGGGATCGAGCGCGTGCGTCGCCCCGAACTTCAGCGCCGCCGCCCGCTTCGCCGGCGACAGATCGAGGGCCACGATCGGCGACGCGCCGGCCATCGCGGCACCCTGCACCGCGTTCAGCCCGACGCCGCCGGTGCCGATGACGACGACGCTGTCGCCCGCCCGCACGCCGGCGGTGTTGAGCACCGCGCCGGCGCCGGTGATGACGCCGCAGGCCAGCAGCGACGCGCAATCCAGCCGGATCTCCCGCGGGATGGCGACCGCCTGCGACCCCTCCACCACCACGTATTCGGCGAACGCGCCGGTGCGCAGGCCGTGGCCGAGCGACTCGCCGGTCGCATGCGCGGTCAGCGGGCTTTGCTGATCGAGCGGGAACACCGCCTCACACCGCACCTGCGCGCCGCGGGCGCAGGACGGGCACTGCCCGCAGGAGCGGATCAGCGTCACCACCGCATGGTCGCCCGGCTTCAGATGCGCGACCCCGGCGCCGACCTGCTCGACGATGCCAGCGGCCTCATGCCCATAGACGGCGGGCAACTGGCCGCCCCAGGCGCCGTCCGCCATCAGGATGTCGCTGTGGCAGATCGCGCAGGCGGCGACCTTCACGCGCACCTCCCCGGGACCGGGCGGCGCCAGGTCCACCTCCTCGATCCGCAGATCCTCGCCGAACGCGCGGCAGACGGCAGCTTTCATGGCGGTTCCCGACGCGGTGGACGACGGACTATGCCCGCGCCCCGCGCCGTGCGCCAGACCGCGCCCCGCCGACCCTTGACGGCCGGTCAGGAGGGTGCCACTGGTAAGACCACGATAAGACCACTGGAGGAAGCGTGGCCATCACGCGGGCCAGGGAGGCCGAACCGCCGGCCTTCGTCGGGGCATTCGCGGCCCTGCGCGCGCATCTGCTGAGCGGCCAGGTGCAGCCCGGCGACCGGCTGCTGAGCGAGCGCGAGTTGTCGGTGCAACTCGGCGTCAGCCGGCCGGTGCTGCGGGAGGCGCTGCGCGCGCTCGCCATGCTCGGGGTGCTGGAAATCCGCCAGGGCGCCGGCACCGTGGTGCGCCGGCCGGACGTGTCGCTGCTCGGCGACTTCTTCGCCTTCACCGCGCATCACCGCGATGCGCTGGTGGACGACGTGATGCAGGCCCGCATCGCCATCGAATGCCAGGCCATCCGCCTCGCCTGCACGCGCGCCACCATCACCGACCTGGAGCGGCTGCGCGCCGCGCAGGACGACATCGCCGCGACCATCGACCACCCCGCGGCGGGCGGGCTGGCCGACCATGCCTTTCATCGCGCCCTGGTCGCCGCCGCGCATTCCGAGACGCTGGCCACGCTGTACGAGGCGATCGGCACGCTGCTACTCCGCTCGCACCGGGAACGCCGGCAATCCGTGTTCGGCACGGCGGACGGCCGCCACTATCTGATCGAGCACCATCGCCAGGTGCTCCAGGCGCTCGCCGCCGGCGATCCGTCCCGTGCGGACGACGTGCTGCGCGAGCATTTCGCGATCGGCGACGAATACCGCCGCCGCGACCTGGCCACCCGGCAGCACCCCACCCCGCAAGGCATCACCGCATGAACATCGTCATCGGCAGCGACCACGCCGGCTATCACCTCAAGCTGCAACTGGCCGAGCATCTGCGCAGCGCCGGCCACGGCGTGACCGACGTGGGCAGCCACGATCCGGCGCCGGTCGATTTCCCCGACATCGCCCGTGCCCTGTGCGGGCTGGTCCGCAAGGGCGGCGTGCGCGGCCGCGTGGTCTGCGGCACCGGCGTCGGCGCGGCGATCGCCGCCAACAAGGTGCGCGGCATCCGCGCCGCCGTCTGTCACGACGTGCATTCCGCGCACCAGTCGGTCGAGCATGACGATGTCAACGTCATGTGCATCGGCGCGCAGATCGTTGGTGCCTGGCTGGCGCGCGATCTGGTCGATGCCTTCGTCGCCGCCGAGTTCGACCGGACCGAGGATTTTGTCCGCCGCGTGCGCAAGCTGCACGACATGGAGTCCGAATGATGGGCGAGGGCAAAAGCCACGTCATCGGCTTCATCG
>JAKBCB010000439.1 GCA_021808185.1 Pseudomonadota bacterium | reverse complement strand
CCGCCTCGCGCGCGGGGCGCCGCCGGATTTCTCCACCGCCGTCTATCAGGTGGTGCTGTACCGGCTGGACGCGATCGCCTGGGGCGTCGCGCTGGCGAAGCTGCACCGGCAGGGCGGCGCGCTGTTCGCACGGCCGGCCCGCGCGCTCGCGCTCGGCGTGCCGCTGGTCGCGCTGGTGTGGATCGAGGCGGGCACCAATTTCCTGCCGATCACGCGGCCGTTCTACATCGCGACGCATCTGTTCGCGACCTCGCTGGGCCTCAGCCTGTGTCTGGTCGGCGCGGTCGCGCTGGTGCGGCGGCCGGGGCGGCTGGCATGGCCCATCGTCGCCGGCGCCCGCGTCTCCTACGGCATCTACCTGACGCATCTCAGCCTGCTGGAAGCGGCGCTGTATTACGGCACGCTGCACGGCGCCGGCGCCGCCGCGATCATCGCCGGCGCGCTGGTGCCGATCCTCGTGCTGCCGTGGCTGTCGTTCCGCTGGTTCGAGGCGCCGCTGCTGGCGCAGCGCCCGGCGCAGTTCGCCCGGCCGGCGGCACGGCGGCTCGCCTAGCCATGCCCTATCCGCCCGAGCTGCTCGCCGCGCGCCGCGCCATCCTGCGCACCGGCCTGCCGATCACGGCCGGCACGGGGCTGGAGATCGCCCCGCTCGCCTGGCCCACGGTCGGCAAGGATGAGGGCCGCATCCGCTATATCGACCATTTCGACACGGATGCGCTGCGCCGCCGCTATGCCGGCAATCCGGACGTGCCGGTGGACCGGATCGCGCCAGTGGATGCGCTGTGGGGGGCGCAGACGCTCGATCAGTGCCTCGATGGCGCGCGCGTCGATTACATCATCGCCTCGCATGTCGCCGAGCACGTGCCGGACCTGCTCACCTGGCTCGGCGAGTGCGAGACGGTGCTGGCGCCGGGCGGGGAATTGCGGCTGGTGCTGCCCGATCGCCGCGTCTCCTCCGATGCGCTGCGGCGGGAAACCGATATCGCCGACATTCTCGCCGCCTTCGTGCAGCGCGCGCGCCGGCCGCAGGTGCGCGAGGTGCTGGACTTCTTCCTGTACGACGCGCCGGAGGTCGATCGCGGCGTGCTGTATGCCGAGGGCCGCGCGGCCGCGGCGCCGCGCCCGCGCTGCAACATGTGGCAGGCGGTGTCATTCGCCATGCAGGTGCGCGACACGCCGGACCATTACGAGGATGTCCACTGCTGGGCGTTCGCCCCGCGCGGCTTCGCACGGATGATGCTGGCGCTTGCGGAAAACGCGATGACCCGGCTCGCCTGTGCGGATTTCACCGACAGCGCGCCGCCGTGGTTCGAATTCTTCGTGTTCCTGCGCCCGACCGACGATCGCGCGGCGCTGGTCGCAAGCTGGCGGCGCATGGCCGAACAGGCACGCGACCCGCTGCCCGGCTCGGCCGAGGCCCGCGCGGCCGAGCGCATCGCCGCGATGGAACGCGCGCTGCAAGACGCCCGCGCGCGCATCGCCGCGATGGAAAACTCCCTGTCCTGGCGCGCCACGAAGCCGCTGCGCGCACTACGCCGCCGCTGAAGCAGCCCAACGCCGACACCGTCATCGCGGGCGCAGCGAAGCGATCCAGGAACGTGCCGCCGCCGCGTGCCTCACGCCCGCCCGCCTGCACTGCTTCGTCGCTCCGCTCCTCGCAGTGACGGAGGAGCGCGCCCTCCGTCGGGCGGGCGTGACGCGCCGACCGGACTCTGATCGCGGCGCGGCCGCGTGCGGCGCTAAGCGGCGGTGATCGCCGGCATCCAGCCGCGTTCGGCGTGCTGCCGCGCCTCGTAGGCGTCGATCGCGGCCGCGTGCTGCATGGTCTGGCCGATATCGTCCAGCCCGTTCAGCAGCAAATGGCGGCGGAACGGGTCGATCTCGAAGCGCAGTTCCTCGCCGTTCGGGCGCACCACCACCTGCCGCTCCAGATCGACGGTCAGCCGCGCATTGCCGCCGAGCTGCGCATCCTCCATCAGCCGCTCGCACAGCGCGCGCGGCAGGCGGATCGGCAGGATGCCGTTCTTGAAGCAGTTGTTGTGGAAGATGTCGGCGAAATCGGGCGCGATCACGCAACGGATGCCGAAATCCAGCAGCGCCCAGGGCGCGTGCTCGCGCGACGATCCGCAGCCGAAATTCTCGAACGCGACGAGGATTTTCGCGTCGCGGTAGGGCGCGCGGTTGAGCACGAAGTCCGGCCGCTCCGCCCCGTTCGCGTCGTAGCGCAGCGTGTCGAACAGATGCACGCCGAGGCCGGTGCGCTTGATGGTCTTCAGGAAGCGCGCCGGGATGATCTTGTCGGTATCGACATTGGCCAGCGGCAGCGGGGCGGCGACCGCGGTCAGGGTGGTGAACTTGTCCATCATGCCAGCTCCCGCACATCGGCCAGCCGGCCGGTCACGGCCGCCGCGGCGGCCATCGCCGGGGATAGCAGATGCGTCCGCCCGCCCGGACCCTGCCGCCCCTCGAAATTGCGGTTGGAGGTACTGGCGCAGCGCTGGCCGGGGGCGAGCTTGTCGGGGTTCATGCCGAGGCACATGGAGCAGCCGGCCTCCCGCCATTCGAACCCGGCGTCCAGCAGCACGCGGTCCAGCCCTTCCCGTTCCGCCTGCTGCTTCACGAGGCCGGAGCCGGGGACCACCATCGCCCGCACGCCGGCCGCCACCCGCCGGCCGCGCGCGACCGTCGCGGCGGCGCGGATGTCCTCGATGCGGCCATTGGTGCAACTGCCGATGAACACCACGTCCACCGCCACGTCCTGCATGCGCTGGCCGGGCGCAAGCGCCATGTAGTCCAGCATCCGCAGCATCTGGGCGCGCCGCGCCTCGTCCGGCTCGGCGCTGGGGTCCGGCACCGTGCCGGTCACCGGCACCACCGTCTCCGGGCTGGTGCCCCAGGTCACCATCGGCGCGATGCGGCCGGCATCCAGCGTCACCGTGCGGTCGTAGCGCGCGCCGGCGTCGGTGGGCAGCGTGCGCCAGTATTCCACCGCCCGCTCGAACGCCGCGCCCTGCGGCGCAAAGGGGCGGCCGCGCACGTAGTCGAAGGTGGTGTCGTCCGGCGCGATCATGCCGGCCCGCGCGCCGGCCTCGATCGACATGTTGCAGACCGTCATGCGCCCGGCCATGTCGAGCGCGCGGATCGCCTCGCCGGCATATTCGATGACGTGGCCGGTGCCGCCGGCGGTGCCGATGGCGCCGATGATGGCCAGCACGATGTCCTTGGCGGTGCAGCCGAAGCCGAGCATACCGTCCACCCGCACCAGCATGTTCTTCGCCGGCTTCTGCAGCAGCGTCTGGGTGGCCAGCACGTGCTCCACCTCGGAGGTGCCGATGCCGAAGGCGAGCGCGCCCAGCGCGCCGTGCGTGGAGGTGTGGCTGTCGCCGCAGACGATGGTGAAGCCGGGCAGGCTCGCGCCCAGTTCCGGGCCGATGATGTGCACGATGCCCTGCCGCGCATCCAGCACCGGCACGTACGGCACGCCGAACGCGGCGACGTTGCGCTCCAGCGTCTCCACCTGCACCCGGCTTTCCGGCTCGGCGATGCCCTGGCTTCGGTCGCTGGTG
>JAKBCB010000438.1 GCA_021808185.1 Pseudomonadota bacterium | reverse complement strand
GCATCGCCTCGGAGATCTTCTGGCCGATATCGGCCTCGCCGTTCGCCGAGATGGTGCCGACCTGCGCGGTCTCGGCCGGGGTCGTGATCTTCTTGGTCTTGGACTTCAGTTCCTCGACCAGGGCGATCACGGCCTTGTCGATGCCGCGCTTGAGGTCCATCGGGTTCATGCCGGCGGCCACGGCCTTCGCACCCTCGCGCACGATGGCCTGGGCCAGCACGGTCGCGGTGGTGGTGCCGTCACCGGCGAGGTCGTTGGTCTTCGAGGCCACTTCGCGCACCATCTGCGCGCCCATGTTCTCGAACTTGTCGGCCAGCTCGATCTCCTTGGCGACGGTCACGCCGTCCTTGGTGATCCGCGGCGCGCCGAAGCTCTTGTCGATGACGACATTGCGGCCCTTCGGGCCCAGCGTCACCTTCACCGCATCGGCCAGGATATCAACGCCGCGCAGCATGCGTTGACGGGCGTCACCGCCGAAACGAACGTCCTTGGCAGCCATGTTTACTCGATCCCTTCGTTACGTGTCTTTATGGTCGCGCGGAGCGGAGATCAGGCGGCTTTCTTGGCGGCGGCGCCGCCTTCGATGATGCCCATGATGTCGCTCTCTTTCATGATCAACAGGTCCTCGCCGTCGATCTTGACCTCGGTGCCGGACCACTTGCCGAACAGCACGCGGTCGCCGGCCTTCACGTCCAGCGCGACCAGCTGGCCCTGTTCGTTGCGGGCGCCCGGGCCTGCGGCGATCACCTCGCCCTCCATCGGCTTTTCCTTGGCCGTGTCGGGAATGATGATGCCGCCCGCGGTCTTTTCCTCGGCCGTGATGCGCCGGACAACGACCCGGTCATGCAGGGGACGGAACTTCATTCGGATCGCTCCTCAAGATGATGCAACTGATGCGGCCGACAGGCGCGCCCGCCGGCCAGCGGGGTGTTAGCACTCCCTCGTCGGGAGTGCCAGCGATCTAGGAGGCCGCGGCACCGCTGTCAAGCTTCGGCAGCACTCTCCGGACGCGAGTAACAACCCGCTGATAACGCGGCATTTTTTGCTTGCATCGGGACCGGTGCGGCATGTCATGCTGCGCCAACCCGCGCGGCAGAGGCGGGGCCAGGACCCCAGCAGCGCGGCTTGCGGACACAGGAGCGACACAAGCGGAGGACCGGCATGCGGGTCGAGACGGCGATGCGACGGCAGCTCAACGGCTATCGGCTGACCACGGCGGAGATTCTTTATCGTCTGCCGGATCACCCGGATTTGTTGCAGAGCTTCATCTGGCAGGAACTCGACATCGCGCCGCGCTTTCCGGTGCTGCGCGACTTCCTGGATTTCTGGGAACGCCGCATCGAGGGCCGGCTGCATTCCGTCCGCGTCGCCTCCGCCGGGCTGATCGGCCCCGGCGAGTGGCGCTACACGGAGCACCTGCGCCACATCCACTGACGCCGCGCACCTGTTTTGGCGCCGCCGGACACTATATGGTCCGGTTATGCCTTTCGATGTGCGCGAATTCCCGGCTGGCTCGGAGATGGCCGACCGTCACCGGCGGTGGGTGGCGGGGTGGCTGTTCGCGCTGTGCGCGATGGTCCTGGTGATGATCGTGCTCGGCGGGGCGACGCGCCTGACCGGCTCGGGCCTGTCGATCATGGAATGGGCGCCGCTGCTCGGCGCCCTGCCGCCGCTCAGCGATGCGGAGTGGCAGCGCCTGTTCGGCCTGTACCAGCAGATCCCGCAATATCACCTCGTCAACCAGGGCTTCGGGCTCGACGGCTTCAAGCACATTTTCTGGCTGGAGTGGACGCACCGGCTCTGGGGCAGGCTCATGGGATTGGCCTTCCTTCTGCCGCTGATCGTGCTGTGGGCGCGCGGCGCCATTCCGCGCCGGCTGCGGCCTCGGCTGGTGTTGTTGTTCCTGCTGGGGGGCGCGCAGGGGGCGGTCGGCTGGTTCATGGTCGCCTCCGGCTTCCTGCCGGACAGCACCGCTGTCTCCCCGTACCGGCTGGTGGTGCATCTGGCGGTGGCGCTGGTGCTGTACGTGGCGCTGCTCTGGACCGGCCTGTCGGTCGCATGGCCGGTACCCGGCGCCATCGGCACGCGCGCGACGCGCTGGTTCGCCTGGGCCTGCGCCGGGCTGATCGGCCTGACCATCGTCGCCGGCGGCTTCGTCGCCGGCACCCATGCCGGGCTGATCTATAACACGTTTCCGTTGATGGACGGGCGCCTCGTTCCGGCCGATTATGCGCAACTCGATCCGTTCCCGCGCAACCTGACGGAAAACCTCGCCGCCGTGCAGTTCGACCACCGCCTGTTGGCCACGCTCACGGCCCTTGCCGCGATCGGGACCATCGTCGTGGGGTTCGCCTCCGGTGCCGCCGGCCGGCTGCGCGTGGCGCTGATCGCGCTCGCGCTCGCGGTCTCGGCGCAGTACGCGCTCGGTGTCGCGACCTTGCTCTCGGTTGTGGCGGTGGGGCTGGCCACCGCGCATCAGGCGGTGGCGGTGCTGGCGCTGACCTCCGTCATCGCCGTGCTGCACGCGCTGCGCCCGCCGGGTGCGCGGACGTGACCGAGCCCGTGGCCGAGCGGATCGCGCCGGCCGGCACCGTGTTCGCCGCACCGGATGGGCGGGTGACGACCCACACGCCGCGCTTTGCCGAGCTGGTCGGGCGCGCCGGCGCGGATTTGCGCGGCACGCCGGTGGCCGATCTGCTGCCGGTGGTGCTGGGCGCGCGGCCGGTCTTCGCCGAGCTGCCCGACGTGATCGACGGCCACACCGTGGACGGCCGCCACATCACCTTCGTGGTGGAAACCCTGCCCGACGGCGGCCGCTGCCTGGCCGCCGCCGATGTGACCGGCGCGCATGCCATCTCGGATGCGCTGCGCCGCGCCCGGCGGGAGGCCGAGGCCGCGAACGGCGTGAAGTCGCGCGTGCTCGCCACCATCAGCCATGAACTGCGCACGCCGTTGAACGCCGTCATCGGCTTCTCCGACGCGCTGACGCAGCCGCAGCCGGGCGGCAAGCCGCTGTCCGGCGAGCGGGTGCGCGAATACGCCCTGGCCATCCGCGACGCCGGCCATGTGCTGTTGCGCCAGATCAACAACATCCTCGACGTGGTGCGCCTCGAATCCGGCGGCATCCACCTCGCGGGCGACGTGATCGAACTGTCCCGGCTGATCGAGGCGGCGGTGCGCCAGTCCGCCCCCGCCGCGCGCGCGGCCGAGATCGCGCTGCAAGCGCCGCCCTGCACCGTGCGCAGTTGGCTGCGCGGCGACGAACGGCGGCTGCGCCAGGTCCTCGGCCATCTGCTCGCCAACGCGCTGAAATACACCCCGCACGGCGGTACCATCGCCGTCGAGACCACGCTCGCCGAGGACGGCGACCTGCTGATGCAGGTGCGCGACAGCGGCGTCGGCATCGCCGAGTCCGACCTTACCCGCGTGTTCGAGCCGTTCAGCGAGGACGACGGCACGGCGGCGCGGCGCAGCCCCGGCGTCGGCTTCGGCCTGTATTTCTCCCGCGCCATCGTCGAGGCGCATGGCGGCAAGCTCACGCTCGCCAGCGATGTCGGCGCCGGCACCA
>JAKBCB010000437.1 GCA_021808185.1 Pseudomonadota bacterium | reverse complement strand
ATCGCGCGGATTTACCACTTTATTTATCCGTTCTGATCATTTCCGTCGTCCTGCGCTATATCGCCGTTGGCGGAGTGGCATTTTCGCGGGAGGGCTTTGCGAATTTCTTCAGCGAGGCATTTCTTGTGCAAGCCTGGCTGTCCGGCGCTAACTTGACCATGGCGTTCAACCCGCCGGGCTGGACGATCTCGGCCGAGGCGCTGTTCTACGTGACCATGCCGTTCTTCGTGATCGAGAAAACCCGCAAGCCGGCCTTGCTCGCGATGGCGGTGGCGGTCGCGCTGCTTCTTGCCTTCGCGCAATGGACCGGCCTGCCGCTGGCGTTCGACCGGTATTCGTTGCTGCATCTGATCGCGGAAAACCCGATCGGCCGGCTGCCTGAGTTCGTTCTGGGGATCTTTCTCGGGCGCCTGTTTCTGTCGCGGCCGCACGCGCCGCGTGGATCGGTGGCGCTATGGACCGGGCTGGAACTGGCGGCGGTCGCGCTGTGCTACTTCTCCTCCTGGATGTCCCGCTATCTGAGCAGCTATCCCGAACCACGCACGATCATCGGGGCCGTGCCAGCCGCCATCATCTTCGGCAGCGGGGCGGCACCGGCCTTCGGCGCCTTGATCTACGTTTTCGCCCGACAGGCGGGGCGCTTGTCCCAGGCCGTCGGCAACCGGTTCTGGGTCTATCTGGGGGAGAGCAGCTTCGCCCTGTATCTGATCCATTTGCCGCTGATCATGTCCCCGTGGTTCATCGCCCCGTTCTTCGACGGCTACGCCCACCTGACCACTGTTCAGAAGATCGGCACCTACCTGACCCTGACCGTCGTGCTCCTCGCCGTGTCGGCGGCGCTGCATGAACTGATCGAGGAGCGGTTCCGCAACCGCGTGCGCCGCGCCCTATCGCCCGCGCCGGCGGCCCGCGCCGCCGCGCCGAAACCTCGGCATGACCTGGACGAGGCGACGGCGGCGCCAGTTCCGCCCCGCGCCGGTCGGCAGGCGTAGCGGCGGCACGCACCACCGCGACACCGCCGCCGGCGGCCCGGGTCAGGCCGCTTCCGCGCTCTCTTTGGCGTGGGCCTTCTTCTTGCCGTTGCGCGCAACCGGCTTGGCGGTGGCCTCGGTCAGCGTCGCGCCGTGCGTGATCTCGGTGCCCAGCACGCGCAGACACTCCTTCATGAACGCCGCCAGTCCTGGCCAGCCCTTGGCCGAGACCAGCGTGCCGTCGGCGTGCGCGCCGGTGGGCGGGACATCGACGTAGATACCGCCGGCCAGCCGCACCTCCGGCTCGCAATACTCCAGTGCCGCGACTTTGCGGCCTTTGACCACGCCATCGACAGCGACCAGGATTTGCACGCCGTGGCAGATGGTGAAGATCGGCTTGCCGGCTTCATGGAAGTCCCGCACCAGCTTCTGCACACCCTTGTCGATGCGGATGTATTCCGGCCCGCGCCCGCCGGCGCAATACACCGCGTCGTAATCCGCCGCTTTCGCGTCCTTGAACGTCTTGTTAAGGGTGTAATTGTGGCCGAGCTTCTCGGTGTAGGTCTGGTCGCCCTCGAAATCGTGCAGCGAGGTCTTGATCGCCTCGCCCGCCTTTTTGCCGGGACAGACCACGTGAACGGTATGGCCGACCGCGTGCATGCACTGCTCGAAGACGAAAATCTCGTATTCCTCGCTGAACTCGCCGACCAGCATCAGGATTTTCTTGCCCATTCTCTTCCCTTCCGTTCGTTGCGGCGCGCCGGATCGCACGACGCTAACACGCGCGGCACCAACAGGCGAAGCGCCGGGTTGACCCGCGCCCGCGCCAATGCCAAGCGCGAGGGCATGGCAATGGACGGGGCGATCCATCTGGCGCGCGGCGCCGTCCGGCACGTCCCGGCGCTGCGGCACGGCGCCGCGTGGCTGCTCGCCCGCGCGCCCGCGCTGCGCCGCGCCGTGCAACGCGGCCTCGCGGCACGCGCGGATCAGGACTATCGCGCCTGGGTCGCCGCCCACGACACATTGACGGCGGCCGACCGCGCCGCCATCGCCGCCCACATCGCGCGGCTGCCGCCGGTGCGGATCTCCGTCGTCATGCCGGTGTTCAACCCGCGCGAGGACTGGCTGCGCGCGGCCATCGCCTCGGTGCGCGGACAGCTCTGGCCGCACTGGGAACTCTGCATCGCCGACGATGCCTCCACCGCGCCGCATGTCGCGCGCGTGCTGGCCGACATCGCGGGCGACCCGCGCATCAGAGCCGTCCGGCGCGACCGCAACGGCCATATCAGTGCCGCCAGCAACAGCGCGCTGGCGCTGGCCACCGGCGATTTCGTGGCGCTGATGGACCACGACGACGTGCTGACCGAGCACGCGCTGTATTGCGTGGCGGAAGAACTGGCGCACCATCCGGACGCCGAGCTGATCTATTCCGACGAGGACCAGCTCGACGCGCGCGGCCGGCGCTGCCAGCCGGCGTTCAAGCCGGATTTCGACATCGACCTGCTGCGCCAGCGCAACGTGGTCAGCCATCTCGGCGTGTACCGCACCGCGTTGCTGCGCGACCTGGGCGGACTGCGCGAGGGGTTCGAGGGCAGCCAGGACCACGACCTCGCCCTGCGCGTGGCCGAGCGCGTGGCGCCCGCGCGCATCCGCCACATCGCGCGCGTGCTCTATCATTGGCGGCAGTCAGGGGCCGCGAGTTTTTCCGAACGTGCGCTGGCACGCTGCGGCGCGGCGTCGCTGCGCGCGGTCGCGGAGCATCTCGTTCGCGGCGGAATCGTGGCCGAGGCGGCAGCGCATCCGCTGGTGCCGGCGGCCGTGCGGGTTGTGCGCCCCCTGCCCTCGCCGCCGCCGCTGGTCAGCGTGATCGTGCCCACGCGCGACCGCGCCGACCTGCTGTCCCGGTGTGCCGACGGCGTCCTGCACGGCACGGATTACCCGGCTGTGGACCTGCTGATCGTGGACAACGGCAGCGTCGAGCCCGCGACGGCATCGTTGCTCTCGCGGCTCGCGACGGACGCGCGCGTCCGCGTTCTGCGCGACGAAGACGATTTCAATTTCGCCCGGCTGTGCAATCGCGGGGCGGCGGCGGCGCGCGGCGAGATCCTCGTGCTGCTCAACAACGACATCGAAGTCACGCGCAAGGACTGGCTGCGCGAGATGGTGGCGCAGGCGCTGCGGCCGGAGGTCGGCGCGGTCGGCGCGCGCCTGCTGTATCCGGATGGGCGGGTGCAGCACGCGGGGATCGTGCTCGGCTGCGGGCCGCATGGCGTGGCGGCGCACATGGAAGCCGGCGCGGCGGGCGACGCGCCGGGGCCGGGGGCGGCGCTGCGGCTGGAACGGCAGGTCGGCGCCGTGACCGCCGCCTGCCTCGCGGTGCGGCGCGCGGCATATCTCGCGGTGGGCGGCATGGACGCGGCAAACTTGCCGTTCGCCTACAACGATGTCGATCTCTGCCTGCGCCTGCGCGCCGCCGGGTTTTCCATCGTCTGGACGCCGTTCGCCGAGCTGATCCACCACGAATCGGCGACACGCGGCACCGACGACGCGGCCCGCCTCGGCCGGGACGCCGCGTTCATGCGGGCGCGCTGGGGCGC
>JAKBCB010000436.1 GCA_021808185.1 Pseudomonadota bacterium | reverse complement strand
AATCGGCGTCCCAGTACCACGACTTGCGCAGCCGCCAGCCGTCGATGATGTCGCCGACCAGATACAGGTTCTCGCAGTGCACGCGGCGCAGGAAATCGACCAGGAAATCGCTGCGGCATCCCCGGGTGCCGAGATGCAGGTCGGAGATGAACACGCTGCGATAGCGATGGCGCGTGTGCGCGGAGTGGACGGCGGCGTTCATGGACGCAGCACATACGGCAGAGATCGAGCCGCGCACATGAAGATTGCATGACCGGCGCAAAGATCGCGTGGCGGAGCTAAGATCACGCAACTGACGCGAAAGCGTCATCGCGTTGACACGGAATATCCGAATGGTGCGCGGTTCCAGCAGCCGAGGACGCCGAGTCGCCGATGCTGATCGTCTATAACCCGACAGCCGGCCGCCGCCGCGCGCACCGGCTGTGGCGCGTGCTGGACGTGATGGCAGCGAACGGCGTGCGGCTGGAACTGGCCGAGACGCGCCATGCCGGCCATGCCCGCGAACTGGCGCGCGAGGCGGCCGCGCGCGGCGCGGGCCTGGTGGTCGCGGCCGGCGGCGACGGCACCATCGCCGAGGTCGCCAACGGGCTGAACGGCTCGGGCTGCCGGCTCGGCGTGGTGCCGCTCGGCACCGCCAACGTGCTGGCGCACGAGCTGGATCTGCCGTTCGATCCGCGCGGCGTGGCGGCGGCGCTGGCCTTCGGCCGCACCCGCACGATCTGGCCCGGCGTGGCCACCGGGGCGGCCGGCGCGCGCGTGTTCGTGCAGATGCTGGGCGCGGGGTTCGACGCGCAGGTGGTGCGGCATCTGCCGCTGGCGCTGAAACGCGCGCTCGGGCGCGGCGCCTACGTGGTGCAGTCGGTGCGCGAACTGGCGCGCTACGAATTCGGCCAGATCCGGGTCTGTCTGGATGGGGTGGACACGCAGGCCGGCACCGTGATCGTCGCCAAGGGGCATTTCTACGGCGGCTGCTACACGCTGGCCCCGGGCGCCTCACCTTCGGATCGCGGCTTCACGGTGGCGCTGTTCGACCGCGCCGGCCCGTTCTCCGCCATGGCCTTCGGGGCCGCGCTGCCGCTGAACCTGATCCCGCGCATGCCGGGGTTGCGGCTGATCCGCGCGCATGAAATCGCCATCGCGAGCGCCTCCGTTCCCACGCAGACCGATGGCGACGCGGCCGGAAGCGGCCCGCTCGTGGTGCACGACGCGGCGAGGCCGATCGAGATCGTGGTCGGCTAACGCGCCTGCTGGATCGCCGAGAGCACCCAGCGCCCGCCGGGCACGCGCAGGAACGTCCAGATCTCGGTGGCGGTCACGCGCTCGGCCAGGCTGCCGTCCACCACCGCGCCGCTGCCGTCGCGCGTCACGTCGGTCATCGAGAAGCGCATCGCCACGGTTGCGTATTCGCGCCCGTCCTCGGCCCACGCCTCGGCAAGGTCGCCGTGCTCCAGATGCACGTCGGTGACGAGGTTGCGCACGCCCCGGCTGGTCTGCTCGCCGAGCTGCTCGGCGAAGTAGCTGACCATCTCGGGCGTGGCGATCGCGCGCAACGTGTTCAGGTCGTGGTTCGACCACGCCGCCTGCACCGCCGTCAGCAACTGCTCGAAGGTCTGGTAGTCGCCGGGGCCGATCTGGATCGGATGCGCGGGCGGCAGGGCGGAAAGCGGCATCGGCCGGGGCGGCGCGGCGGCCATGCCCGCCGCGCCGCCGCCGGCGAACGCGGTGGCGCCGAAGAAGGTGCGGAACAGCCAGCGGCCGAGCATCACCAGCAGGAAAATCTGCAACAGGAAACCGATCATGCCGCCGAAGCCGGTGATGCCGCCGAACATGCCGTGCCCGAACAGCAGCCCGCCGATGCCCGCGCCGATCAGCCCGCCCATCAGCCCGCTCATGAACGGCGAACGGCCGGCATAGCCGTAGCCCGGCTGCGCGTAGCCGGGTGTGCCGTAGCGCGGCGCGGGCGGCAGCGTCGTGCTGCGCTGCATGGGGGCCGCGTAGGGGGCGGTGCCGGTGCTGGGCGGCGCCGAATAGGTATAGCTCCCCCGGCTGCCCATCGAGAGGCTGTTGCCGGCCCGCGCCAGCGCCAAGCCAGGGGCGAGGGCGATCAGGACGGCGAGCAGCAGGGCGAACAGGACGCTCGGGCGGCGCATGGCTGCCTCATGGTGTTGCAGACAGGCACGCATATGGGATCGCGCCACCCGCTTGCGCAACGGGTCAGGTCCGCCGGTGGGTCATGACCCCGCCATCGTCATGCCCTCGACGCGGATCGTCGGCGCGTCGGTGCCACGGCGGAATCGCAGGTCGTTGGCCGGGATCATGTGGGCGAACATCTCCAGCAGGTGCCCGGCGACGGTGATCTCCGCCACCGGCTCGGCCAGCGCGCCGTTGCGGATCATGAAGCCGGCCGCCCCCCGGCTGTAGTCGCCGGTGATGCCGTTGACCCCCATGCCGATCAGCTCGGTGACGTACAGCCCCTCGCGGATGTCGGACATCAGTTCGGCGGGGGAGAGTGCCCCCGGCCGCAGATACAGGTTGGTCGGCCCGGGCGAGGGCGGCCCGCCGGTGCCGCGCGCGGCGTGGCCGGTGCTGCGCAGGCCAAGCTGGCGGGCGCTGCGGGTGTCCAGCAGCCACGTCGTCAGCACGCCGTCCTCGACCAGCAGCCGCTCGGCGGTCGGCACCCCCTCGCCGTCGAACGGGCGGGAGCGCAGGCCGCGCACACGGCACGGATCGTCCACGATGTCGATGCCCTCGGCAAAGATGCGGCTTCCGAGCTTGTCGCGCAGGAAGGTGGTGCCGCGCGCGACCGAGGCGCCGTTGATCGCACCCGTCAGATGGCCGAGCAGCGAGGACGCCACGCGCGGGTCGTACACCACCGGCAGCTTCGCCGTGCGCGGGCGCGAGGGGTTGAGCCGCGCGACCGCTTTCTCACCCGCCGTGTGGCCCAGGCCGGCGGCGTCCTCCAGGTCGGACAGGTGCACGGCGGAGCTGTAGTCGTAATCGCGCTCCATGCCGGTGCCGCTGCCGGCGAGCGCGGTCACGGAAATCGAATGGCTGGACCGCTGGAAGTGGCCGGCGAACCCGGCGGAGGTGACGAGCACGATCTCGGCCAGCCCGAACCCGGCATCGGCGCCCTCGCTGTTGGTCACACCGGGTACGGCGCGCGCCGCGTCCTCGGCGGCGCGGGCGCGGGCGATCAGGGCTTCGGCGGTCGGCTCCGAGGGGTCGTACAGATCGAGCGGCCCGGCATCGACGTAACGGGCTTCCTCGGCCAACCCGGCGAATGGGTCTTCCGGCACCACTTTCGCCATCGCGACGGCGCGCTCGGCCAGGGCGGAAAACCCGGCCGGATCGACGGCGGTGGAGGAGACGATGGCCGAGCGTTGCCCCACGAACACCCGCAAACCGAGGTCGCGGCTTTCCGAGCGTTCCAGGTGCTCGGTCTTGCCCAGGCGCAGTTGCACCGAGAGCGAGGTGCCCCCCACCAGCACGGCATCCGCCGCATCGGCGCCGGCGGCGCGGGCACGGGCGATCAGGTCGGCGAGAAGGTCCAGGGTCACGCGGCGGCTCCA
>JAKBCB010000016.1 GCA_021808185.1 Pseudomonadota bacterium | reverse complement strand
GGCGAAGGCGGAGATTTCCTCGTCCTCGACCGGCAGCACCCGGTCCATCACTTCCACCACCGTCACGTCCGCGCCCATGTTGCGGTAGAACGAGGCGAACTCGATGCCGATGGCGCCGGAGCCGATGACCAGCAGCGATTTCGGCATCGCCTGCGGCACCATCGCCTCCTTGTAGGTCCAGATCAGCTTCCCGTCCGCCTCGATCCCGGGCAGTTGCCGGGCGCGGGCGCCGGTGGCCAGGATGATGTGCTTGGCGGCCAGCGTCGCGACCGGCTTGCCGTCCTTCTCCACCGCGACGCGGCCTTGCCCGGCGAGCTTGCCGGCGCCATCGACAACGGTGACTTTGTTCTTCTTGAGCAGAAAGCCGACGCCCGTGGCCAGTTGCTTGGCCACGCCGCGCGAGCGCTTCACCACCTTGTCGATATCGAAGCGGATATTGTCGGCCGAGAAGCCGAAATCGCCGAGACGATGCAGCAGATGGTTGATCTCCGACGAGCGCAGCAGCGCCTTGGTCGGGATGCAGCCCCAGTTGAGGCAGATGCCGCCCAGGTGCTCGCGCTCCACCACGGCGGTCTTCATGCCGAGTTGCGCGGCGCGGATCGCGGCGACATAGCCGCCCGGCCCGCCCCCCACGACGACAAGATCGAAATTCTGGTCGGCCATCGTGCGTCTCCTGTCGTTCAGGTGGCAAGCGCCGCAAGCGCCTCGCCGTCCAGCCGTTGCACCGTCCATCCGCGCACCGGCTGCGCGCCAATGCGGCGGTAGAATTCGATGGACGGCGCGTTCCAGTCCAGTACCGACCACTCCATGCGCTCGCAGCCGCGTGCCAGCGCCCGGCGGGCCAGATCGGCAAATACAGCCCGCCCGATGCCGCCGCCGCGATGCTCGACCCGCACGTACACGTCCTCGACATACAGGCTCGGCGTGCCGTTGAACGTGCTGAACGTGATGAACCACAGCGCGAAGCCCACCGGCTCGTCCGCCTTCTCCACGATCAGCCCGAACAGGTCCGGGCGGGGGCCGAACAGCGCGCGGCGAAACTGGTCCGCCGTGGCCTTCACCTCATGCAGCAGGTGCTCGTACTCGGCGAGTTCGCGCACGAAACGCAGCACCAGGTGCTCGTCGCCGGGGATCGCGTCGCGCAGGATGAATGTGTCCGTCACGCAGCCCCCTCCCCGTCGCGGGTCGGCGTGTCAGAGCATCAGGCTCAGCGGGTCCTCGATCACGCGCTTGAACTCCGCCAGCCATTCGGCGCCGAGCGCGCCATCGACGATGCGATGATCCACGCTGAGCGTGCAGGTCATGACGGTGGCGATCGCCAGCGCCCCATCCTTGACCACCGGCCGCTGCTGCCCGGCGGCGACCGCCAGGATCGCGCCCTGCGGCGGGTTGATGATCGCGGCGAACTGGCTGACGCCGAACATGCCCATGTTGGAGATCGAGAAGCCGCCGCCCTGGAACTCCTCCGGCTTCAGCTTGCCGGCCTTCGCGCGTGCCGCCAGATCCTTCATCTCGCCGCTGATGGCGGCCAGGCCCTTCTGGTCGGCGCGGCGGATGATCGGCGTGATCAGCCCATCCGCGATCGAAACGGCCACCGAAATGTCCACATCGTGGTAGAGCACCAGCCCCTCCTCGGAGTAGCTGGCGTTGACCGTCGGGATGCGGCGCAGGGTGATGGCGGCCGCCTTGATGATCAGGTCGTTGACAGAGATCTTGAACGCGCCCGGACCGTCCTTCGCGCTCTTGGCGTTCAGGTCGGCACGCAGTTTTAGAAGCGCATCAAGTTCGATATCCACCGAGACGTAGAAATGCGGCACCGTCTGCTTCGCCTCGGTCAACCGGCGGGCGATGACTTTGCGCATGGAGCTGAACGGCACCAGCGTGTGGGGTGCCAAAATCGGCGCGGCGGGCGCGGCTTTCGGGGCGGGGGCCGGAGCGGCGGCGGCGGGCGCCGGGGCGGCCGCCACGGGGCCGCGCGCCTGGGCCGCGTCGATGTCGGCGCGGACGATCCGCCCGTTCGGGCCGCTGCCCTTGAGCGAGGCAAGGTCGATGCCCGCCTGTTGCGCCATGCGGCGCGCCAGCGGCGAGGCGAACACGCGTTCGCCCGCAGCCGGCGCGGCGTGGCCGTTCGGCTTGGCGGACGGTGCGGCGGCGACAGTCGGCGGAGGTGGCGCGGCAACGGGCGCCGGGGCGGCCGGCGCGGCCGCGGTCGGCACGGCCTCGCCCTGTTCCACCAGCACGGCGATGGGCTCGTTGACCTTCACGCCGGTGGTGCCGTCGGCGACCAGGATCTTGCCCAGCACGCCCTCGTCCACCGCCTCGACTTCCATCGTCGCCTTGTCGGTCTCGATCTCGGCGATCACGTCGCCCGCCTTGACCGTCTCGCCTTCTTTCTTCAGCCAGCGCGCGAGCGTGCCCTCGGTCATGGTCGGGCTCAGCGCCGGCATCAGGATGTTGGTGGCCATGCTCGCGTCCCCCCGCTCAGACCAGTTTCTTGACGGCGCTCACGACCCAGTCGGGCTGCGGCAACGCCAGCTTCTCCAGATTGGCGGCATAAGGCAACGGCACGTCCAGCCCATGCACGCGCGCGGGCGGGGCATCGAGCCAGTCGAAGCAATGTTCGACGATCTGCATGTTCACTTCGGCGCCGATGCCGGCGAACGGCCAGCCTTCCTCGACAGTGACAATGCGGCTGGTCTTCTTCACGCTGGCGACGATGGTGTCGATGTCCAGCGGGCGCAGGCTGCGCAGGTTGATCACCTCGGCGCTGATCCCCTGCTCGGCCAGCGCATCCGCCGCCTTGAGCGCCACGCCCACCATGATCGAAAACGCAACGATGGTCACATCGGTGCCGGCGCGCTCAATCTTCGCCTTGCCGATCGGCAGCACGAAATCCTCGGCGGTCGGCACGTCGCCGGTGTGGCCATACAGGATCTCGTTTTCGAGGAAGATCACCGGGTTCGGGTCGCGGATCGCGGCGCGCAGCAGGCCCTTGGCGTCGGCGGCCGACCACGGCGCCACCACCTTCAGGCCGGGGCAGTGCGCGTACCAGCTCGCATAGCACTGACTGTGCTGGGCGGCGACGCGGGAGGCCGCGCCGTTCGGGCCACGGAAGACAATCGGGCAGCCCATCTGGCCACCAGACATGTACAGCGTCTTGGCGGCCGAGTTCAGGATCTGGTCGATTGCCTGCATCGCGAAGTTGAAGGTCATGAACTCGACGATCGGGCGCAGCCCGTTCATCGCCGCCCCCACCGCCATGCCGGTGAAGCCGTGCTCGGTGATCGGGCTGTCGATCACCCGGCGCGGCCCGAATTCGTCCAGCAAGCCCTGGCTGACCTTGTAGGCGCCCTGGTATTGCGCGACTTCCTCGCCGAGCAGGAACACATTGCCGTCGGCGCGCATTTCCGCCGCCATCGCGTCGCGCAGCGCCTCGCGCACCGTCTGCGGCGTGGTCGCGCCCCAATCCTTGTCGGCGACAGGCGCAGCCGCGGCAGGCGCCGCCATGGGGGTTGGCGCGGGTGCGGCGACGGGCGCGGGCGCCGGTGCCGCCGCCGGGGCCACCGGGGCGGCGCTCACGGTCTCGCCATCGGCGGCGAGGACGGCGATCGGGGTGTTCACCGCGACGCCCTCGGCGCCCTCGGCCACCAGGATCTGGGCGAGCTTGCCCTCGTCCACGGCTTCCACTTCCATCGTCGCCTTGTCGGTCTCGATCTCGGCGATCACGTCGCCCGCGCGCACGTCGTCGCCGACCTTTTTCAGCCAGCGGGAGAGCTTGCCCTCGGTCATGGTCGGGCTGAGGGCCGGCATGAGGATCTGGGTCGCCATCGGGTCAGCCCTCCACCAGGATGTCGGTCCAGAGTTCTTTCGCATCCGGCTCGGGGCTCGTCTGGGCGAAATCCGCGGCTTCCTGCACCACGCGCTTCACCTCGTCGTCGATCTGCTTGAACTCGGCCTCTTCCATGCCGAGCCCCTCAAGCTTGTGCCGCGCCGCCTCGATGCAGTCGCGCTCGCTGCGCATCTTCTGCACTTCCTCGCGCGTGCGGTACTTGCCCGGGTCGGACATCGAGTGGCCGCGATAGCGGTAGGTCTTCACTTCCAGCAGGTACGGTCCCTTGCCGGCGCGGCAATGCGCCACCGCCTGCTCGGCCGCCTCGCGCACCGCGAGCACGTCCATGCCGTCCACCTGCATCCCCGGAATGCCCCAGGGCGATGCGTTCTTCGACAGATCGCGCGAGGCCGAGGCGCGCTCGACGCTGGTGCCCATGCCGTATTTGTTGTTCTCGATGATGTAGATGCACGGCAGCTTCATCAGGGCGGCGATGTTGAAGCTTTCGAACACCTGGCCCTGGTTGGAAGCCCCCTCGCCGAAATAGGTCAGCGAGACGCGATCGTTGCCGCGATACCAGTTGGAGAACGCAAGCCCGGTGCCGAGCGAAACCTGGGCGCCGACAATGCCATGCCCGCCGAAGAAGTTCTTCTCCTTGCTGAACATGTGCATGGAGCCGCCCTTGCCGCGCGAATAGCCACCGGAGCGCCCGGTGAGTTCCGCCATCACGCCCTTGGGGTCCATGCCGCAGGCCAGCATATGGCCGTGGTCGCGGTACGAGGTGATGACTTCGTCACCCTCGCCGATGGCCATCTGCATGCCCACCACCACGGCCTCCTGGCCGATATACAGGTGGCAGAACCCGCCGATCAGCCCCATGCCATACAATTGGCCGGCTTTTTCCTCGAACCGGCGAATCAGCAGCATGGTCCGGTACGCGCGCAGCAAATCCTCGCGTCCCGTTGCCGCCGCCGTGTCCTTCGCCTTGCCGCGCTTCTTGGCTTCCGCCGCCTGGGCCATGCTGGGCCTCTCCCGCTCAGTGTGCCGGACTGGATGGCGCACACCTAACCGCAGGCTTCCGCCACGGCAAGCACGATCCGGCGGAAAAGCCTGATTGTGCAATGCAATAGGGGAAGTTAACCGAAATTCGGTTAACCGCTTGTTCCACAGACGCGGACACACCGGGCGATGCACCCCGGATTGCCGCCGGCATGGCGGGGCGGATGTTTTCTTTCGCGGGCGCGGCCAAATTCGCAGCGTCCTTGCCCGGCAGCGACACACGCATACCGGCACGGGCGGCGTCAGAACAGCCGCTGGCCCTTGTCGTACGGTACGATCACGTCGCGCGGATCGGAGAGATTGAGCATCGCCCGCGCCCGTTCATCGAGCGCGTCGGTGTCGATCCGCGTGCGCAGTCCGGCGATCCGGCGCTCCCACATGGCCACGTCGGCTTCCGCGCGCGCCTGGTCGGCCTTCGCGGCGGCCAGTTCCTCCTGGCGCTGCGGCGAGGCTTCCAGGCCGCGGTCGCCTTGCGTGGCGCCCCAGAGAAAATAGGCGACCAGGGCGAGGAACACGGCCGGGGCCGCCGCCTCGCGCAGCTTTCGCCGTATGATCCGCCCCAGGCTCATCCACGTCCCCGAACTGCCGCGAGTCGAGCCAGACACAAGCATAGTCCCGCGTCGGCATGCACGCACAAATTCGCGTGTGGACCTGTTGCGGCCGCCTTACGGACGCGGTTCCGCCATGATCTGCTCCCATATCGAGATTCCGGCCAGATCGGTCGGCCAAGGAGAAGTGCCATGACGGCCCGTGGAGTGTTGTTCGCGGCCGCGACGTCTTTGCTGATGCTGGCCGGGACCGTGCCGGCGCACGCGCAGTGGCACGGCGGCGGCGGCGGTCACGGTGGCGGCGGTTATCACGGTGGCGGCGGGTATCGCGGCGGTGGCGGCTACCGGGGCGGCGGCGGGTACCGCGGTGGTGGTGTCGGGCGGCAATGGGGTGGCGGTCGCGGCGGTTGGGGCGGTGGCGGTTGGCGCGGCGGTGGCGGCTGGGGTGGCCACGGCTGGGGCGGTCGCGAGTATGGCGGCGGCTGGGGTGGCCGCGGCTGGGGTGGCGGCTGGGGCGGGGGTGGCGGCTGGGGCTGGGGCGGCGGCTATTACGGCGGCTACGCGCCCGGTTATGCCTACGCGCCGCCGTACTACTATCCGCCGCCGGCGTACTACACGCCGCCGCCGGTCTATTACGCGCCGCCGGAAGCCTATTTCGGGCTGGTGGTACCGTGATCGCGGAAGCCCGCCGCGCCCGACGGCGGCGGCGGGCCCCGGCGGGTGATTAGCGCCGCAGAATCCCTCGCCCGGCGAACCGGCCCGAGGCGCCCAGTTCCTGCTCGATGCGGATCAACTGGTTGTATTTCGCGGTGCGGTCGCTGCGCGCGAGGCTGCCGGTCTTGATCTGCCCGCAATTCGTCGCCACCGCCAGATCGGCGATGGTAGCATCCTCGGTCTCGCCCGAACGGTGGCTCATCACCGCCGTGTAGCCGGCGCGGTGCGCCGTCTCCACCGCCTCCAGCGTCTCGGTCAGCGTGCCGATCTGGTTGACCTTCACCAGGATCGAATTCGCGGTTTTCGCCGCGATGCCGCGCTTCAGCCGCTCGGGGTTGGTGACGAACAGATCGTCGCCCACCAGTTGCACCTTGTCGCCCATGCGCTCGGTCATCAACTTCCAGCCATCCCAGTCGTCCTCGGCCAGCCCGTCCTCGATGGAGACAATCGGGTAGCGCGCGGCGAGGTCCGCGTAATAGGCAACCATTTCCGCCGAAGTCAGGCTCTTGCCCTCGCCCTTCAACTCGTAGCGTCCATTCTCGAAGAATTCGGTCGAGGCGGGGTCGAGACAGAGAACGATGTCCTCGCCCGGCCGGTAGCCGGCCTTCTCGATGGAAGCGACGATGAAGCTCAGTGCCTCGTCGGCGGATTTCAGATTGGGGGCAAAGCCGCCCTCGTCGCCGACATTGGTGTTGTGGCCGGCGTCGTGCAGCCGCTTCTTCAACGCCTGGAACACTTCCGAGCCCATGCGCACCGCGTCCGCGAGTGTGGCAGCGCCCACCGGCTGGATCATGAATTCCTGGATGTCGATGGGATTGTCCGCGTGCTTGCCGCCATTGATGATGTTCATCATCGGCACCGGCAGCGTCCGGGCAAACACGCCGCCGACGTAGCGGTAGAGCGGCACGCCCAGCTCCGCCGCCGCCGCCTTGGCCGTCGCCAGCGACACGCCGAGAATCGCGTTGGCGCCGAGCCGCGCCTTGTTCGGCGTGCCGTCGAGGTCGATCAGCGCCTCATCGAGCCGCACCTGCGCCGTCGCGTCCATGCCCTTCACGGCGGCCAGGATCTCGCCCTGGGCGAAGGCCACGGCCTTCTTCACGCCCTTGCCGCCATAGCGCGCCTTGTCGCCGTCGCGCAGTTCCACCGCCTCGTGCGCGCCGGTGGAGGCGCCGGAGGGAACGGCGGCACGGCCGCGCGCGCCGCTGGCCAGCACCACGTCCACCTCGACCGTGGGGTTGCCCCGGCTGTCCAGAATCTCGCGGGCGAGGATATCGGCAATCGCGCTCATGGCGGCTCTCCGTGCTGCGGCGGGTGCGCGGTCCCTATCATCGGCGCGGGCGGGCGCCAAGGGCGCAGGGCGGCGGCGGCGGGCGCGAAGGCGCCGCGATTGCCGGTGTCGAGAAAACTTTCGCACGGCAGACCTTCGGCGAGCAGCACGTCGTGCGCGTCGAGTTCAACATGCAAATAGGTGATCTTGTCGGCCCATTCCTGGCGGATGGTGGCGCCGTTCATCAGGTAGCGCACAGGAATCAGCGCGCCCCCGACCAGCACCGCATGGTCGGGCGAGAGCAGCAGGTCGCGGCCCGGCTTCCCCGGCGCCAGCGCATCGGCGCGGATGCGCACCGGCGCCACGTCCCACGGGCGCGGGTGGCGGGCCAGGGCCACGGTGGTCCGCCCGATCCAGCGGGCCCGGCGCAGGCGGCCCGAGACCAGCCCGCGCACCCGCGCGCCGATGCCGAGGTCTTCCACCGCCACCTCCCCGCGCGTGGTGCGAATGCGGGTGCCGAGCGCGAAGCAGGCGATCGGGCCGAGGAACACCCCGCGCGGGGAAAACGCGAAACTGGTGCCGTTCGGCGCCGCGCGCGCGGTGATGACGGCGATCTGGCCGCCGACGCTGCGCTGCGCCTGCACGGAAGCCACGAGCGAGGCGAGCGAGACGGTGGCGAGCAGCAGCGCGCCGGGGCTGTAGCCGATCACCGTATAGGTCAGCGCGCGCACGAAGGTATTGGCGCCGGACGCAGTGGCGTACTGGTTGATCGCGATCTGGCCCGACGCGTCCACGACGCCCGCGATCGTGTAGGCGCTTGGCACGCCACCGGCCTGGGCCAGCACCGCCGGCGCGCCGGTCAGTGCCGCCGTCACGTCGATCACCGAGCCGTCGGCGGCCTGGGCGAAGGAGGTCACGGTCACATCGGCGAACTGTGCCGCGGCAAAGGAGAAGCCGACCAGCCCGTCGAGTGCCCCGGCTGAAGCGAGCATTCCGGCATCCCCGCGATGGCCCGCCGTTCTGGCGCGGCCCTGCCCACGCAGGTATGACGCCGAGACAGAAAGTTTTCGTTTACGCCGCGCGCCGCCAATAGGTCTCGGTCAGCCGGACGGTGAACGACAGGTCGCTTGCGCCGCCAGTGCGCAGCACCGCTCCGCCATCGGTCCAGCGCCAGCCAGCCTCCGGCGTGTGCCAGCCTTCGGCCAGGCAGGCGGCCGGCGCCGGTGCGCCATCGAGCCGGACATCGGCGAGCGCCACGCCGAGGCGGCGCCCGTCGGCGGTGGCAGACAGATCCGCGGGCACCGACGCCCGCGAACACAGCCGCACCTCGCCGGCGTCCGGCGGCAGCGCCACGCGCCACATCGGCCCGCACCGCTCGGCCGCCAGCTTGCGGCCATCCGCGTACACGCCGAGCGCCGGGCGGCGCGTGCGGCGCCAGCCGAGCGCGCGGGCACGAACGGCGAGCCATCGCCGCGCCTCGTCCACGAGCGGCCCGCGCAGCACCAGCGGGGCGCAGGCCTCCGCCTCCCACACGCGCTGCGCGACATCCGGATACAGCCGCGCCACCGGGCCGCCATTGGCGAAGTTGCCGCGATTGCCGGTGTCGAGATAGCTCTCGCACGGCAGGCCCTCGGCCAGCAGCACGTCGTGCGTGTCGAGTTCGACGTGCAGGTAGGTCACGCGCCGTGCCGGCTCGCGCGCGATGGTGGCGCCGTTGAGCAGATAACGGATCGGGATCAGCGCGCCCGCGACCCACACGGCGTGATCGGGCGAAAGCACCAGATCGCGATGCGGCTGGCCCGGCGCGAAGGCATCGGCGCGGACGCGCACCGGGGCCACATCCCAGGGGCGCGGATGGTGCGCGACCTCCACGGTGCGGCGCCCCACCCAGACCACCCGGCGAGGCTGGCCGCCCACCTGCCCCACGACGGTATCACCGGCGCGCAGCGCCTCCACGGCGATCTCGCCGCGCCCGGTCGCGATGCGTGTCCCAAGGGCGAAACACGGCGCCGGCCCCGTGTACACCCCGTCGGCGGCGAAGCTGAGCGTGCTTCCCGCCGGCGGCGGCACGATCACCAGCGCCGCGATCTCATTCGAGGTATCGTTGCCGAGTTGCAGGTCATGGGCGATGAAACTGCCGGAGAAGCTGGCCACCAGGATCGCGTTGGCCGCATAGCCGATGACGTTCAGATAAGCTGTCGAAATATATTGCTGCTGCCCGCCAATGGTTTCGTAAATATCGATCACCAGCACGTCCGTCACCGACGATGCGCCAGCAACGACGAAACTCTCCGGATTGCCGCTGCCGAGGTTCAGGATGTTCGACGGCCCCGTGGTCGTGGCCGTCAGACCGACGAATGCGCTGGTTTGCGCCTGCGGCGTGCCCGTGGCCTGGAACGACTGAACACTCAGTCCCAGCAGCAAATTATTGTCGAAAGCGAAGCCATTCAATTGACCTAAATTCGTCGCCGAAATACTCATACAATCGATCTTTTGGCTTTCGGTTAATGACGCGCGGCTTTGCTTGTTCTCTGGATTAGGCGCGTAGCATACGCGCACGACCACGCAAAGCCCGAGTCATTTCCCGTTCTGCCGTCGGATCGACCTACGCGAACCCCAGGAATCCCGGCATCGCCGCAATCGGCGGCGCCGCGCGCAGGGCGGCGAGATCGGGGATCGGCCGCGCCGTCGCCGGGTCGCCGGCCAGCCTGCGCTCCAGCGCCTGTGCCACGCCGAGCACAAACGCGTCGCCGCCGCGCGGGCCCACGATCTGCAAGCCGAACGGCATCCCCGCCGCGTCGCGCCCGACCGGCAGGCAGACGGCGGGGTGGCCCGGCAGCGTCACCGCGTAGGCCAGCGCCAGCCAATGGAAGTAGCTTTTGGTCGCGACGCCGTCGATCTCGCGCGGGAACAGTTCCGACCACGGTCGCGGGCTGATCGTGATCGCGGGTGTCAGGATCACGTCGTATTGGCCGAAGAAGTCCTGCCAGCGCCGGTATAGCGCCGTCTGCGCGGTCAGCGCGCGCGCGACGTCGAGCGCCGAATAGCCCCGCCCCTCCGCCACGTTCGCCCGCACGTTCGGGCCGACATCGTCCGGCCGCAGGCGGACCTTTTCCTCGTGCGCGGCGAGGAAGCCCAGAGCGCGCAACACGGCGAACGCCTCGTCGGCGCCCGCGCAATCGGGTGTCGCGTCGTCGGCCCGGGCGAAGGCGCCCCTGACCCCCCGCGTCTTGGCCGCGAACGCCTCGCGCACCGTCCGCTCGGTCGGCGCGAAGCCGAAATCCGGGGTGATCGCGACACGCAGTCGCGCGAGGTCGATCTCCGGCAGCGGATGGAAGTCGCCGGGCCGGCGGACCTGCTGGCCACGGATCGTGGTGGCGAGCGGGTCGCGCGCGTCGTCCGAAACCATCGCCGACAACATCAGCGCCACATCGCCGACCGTGCGCGCCATCGGCCCGTTGACCGCGAGCGGCGACCAGCCGGTGCCGTGCATTTCGGTGGCGACGAGGCCGGGCGTGGGGCGGAAGCCGACAATGCCGTTGAACGCAGCCGGGTTGCGCAAGGAGCCGCCCATGTCGCTGCCGCTAGCCAGCGGCACCATGCCCGTCGCCAGCGCCACGGCCGAACCGCCGGAGGAACCGGCGGCGGACCGCGCCGGGTCGAACGGGTTGCCGGTCGCGCCGTACACGGCGTTGCGCGTGTTGGCGCCGGCGCCGAATTCCGGCGTGTTGGTCTTGCCGAGCACGATCGCGCCCGCCGCGCGCAGGCAGGCCACCGTGCGGTCGTCGCGCGGCGGCACGTTGTCGGCAAACAACGGGCTGCCGAAAGTGGTGCGCAGGCCGGCGGTGTTCTCCAGATCCTTGATGCCGACGGGCAAGCCGTGCAGCGCGCCCAGCACGTCGCCGCGCATCACCGCATCCTCCGCCGCGCGGGCGGCAAGGCGGGCGCGGTCGAAATCGCGCGCGACCATGGCATTGACGGCGTGATCGACGGCCTCGGTTCGGGAAATGCAGCTTTCCAGCAGTTCCACCGGCGAAAGCTGCCTGGCGCCGATCAAGGCGCGCGCGTCGCGAGCGGTCAGGTCGCAGGGTTCGGTCATGGGTTGGTTCCGATCCGGTCAGGCATACAAGGCGGGGCGGGCGGCGAGGCGAATGGCCTGCGCGGCGCCGCTGTCGAGCGCGCGCACGCCAGCGGCGGCGACTTCGGTTGCCACGTAGCCATCCCAGGCGCTGGCACCTTCGTATCGGCCGCTGGCGATGCCGCGCACCCAGGATTGCAGTTCGTGGCGATAGGCGTCGGCGAAGCGGGGCCGCCAGTCGCGCGCGAAGGCGAAGGATTGCACGCCGGCATGGCGCAACTCGGTCGCGACCGGCGGGGCGAGGGTGACGGTGCCGCGCTCGCACACCAGTTCGCCACGCACGTCGTAACCGTAGCCGGCGTTGATGAAGACTTCGATTTCCACCAGCGGCCCCGCCGTGGATTCCAGCACCACCAGCAACGGGTCGGCGACGCGGCCGGCGCGCGGCACCGGGCGGAACACGCTGACCGAGGCGAACTCGGTGCCGAGCAGCCAGCGGGCAATGTCGATCTCGTGCACGGCGGAGTTGGCGATCGCCATGAACGGCGCGAAATCGTACGCGGGGGCCGCGTTACGATGCACGCAATGCAGCAACAGCGCCTCGCCGAGCGAACCCGACGCAAGCGCCGCCTTCATCTCGACATAAGCCGGGTCGAACCGGCGCATGAAGCCGACCTGCACCAGCATTGTCCCCAGCGCCGCCTCCTTCGCCACGATGGCGAGCGACTCGGCGGAGGTGACGGCCAGCGGCTTTTCGCACAACACCGGCTTGCCGGCATCGAGGCACGCCAGCACCAGCGCCGCGTGCGTGGCGTCCGGCGAGGCGACGATGACAGCATCGACGCCGGGATCGGCTATCACCGCGAAGGCATCGGTCAGGACGCGGCGCGCGCCAGTCTCGGCACCGACCGACGCGGCGCGGGTGGCGTCGATGTCGGACAGCGCGGCGACATGCGCGCCGGGGACGTGGCCCGCGATGGTGCGCGCATGGTCGGCGCCCATGATGCCGGCCCCGATGATACCGATTCCGAGACTCATTTTTCGTCCCCCCCTGCCCGGCCGAGGCCGGCCGTTTGCCGACGTTGCTTAGTACCCCATCGCCAGCCCGTCCTTGCGCGGATCGGAGCCGCCGATCAGCACGCCGCGCGCGCGGTCGATGCGGATGGCCTGGCCGCCGCCATGCGGACGGTCGATGCGCTCGACGGTGTGGCCGAGGCGGCTGAGCTGGTCGATGACTGAGAGCGACAGTCCCCGCTCCACCTCCACCTTGCCGCCGAACGCCATCACGCGCGGAAGGTCGATGGCTTCCTGTACATCCAGGCCGTAGTCGATGTGGTTGGTCAGGAACAGCGTCTGGCCCATCGGCTGGAAATGCCCTCCCATCACGCCGTAGCTCAGCACCGCCTCGCCGTCCTTGGTCGCCATGCCGGGGATGATGGTGTGCATCGGCCGCTTGCCCGGCGCGATGCAGTTCGGGTGGCCGCGTTCAAGGCGGAAGCTCTGGCCGCGATTGTGCAGCATCACGCCCGATTTTTCCGCGAGAATGCCGGACCCGAACGAGGAGAACAGCGAGTTGATCAGGCTGCACGCATTGCCGTCGCGGTCCACGACCGACAGGTACACCGTGTCGCGATGCGCCGGCAGCGCCGCCTCACCCGCGCGCGGCAGGTCGCGCATGGCCCGGTCGTCGCGGATCAGGCCGCGCAACGCGGCGAGATAGGCCGGGTCCGTCAGCTTCGCGACCGGCACCTCGGTCTGCAACGGGTCGGCGAGGAAGGCGTCGCGGTCGCGATACACCAGCCGCGCCGCCTCCAGATGCCGGTGCAGGCGGGTAACGCCGAGCGGCCCGTCCGGTGCGGGGTCCCAGCCGCCCAGAATGCCGAGCAGTTGCAGCACCAGGATGCCGGAGCCGTTCGGCGGGCATTGCCAGACCTCGTGCCCGCGCCAGGATGTGCGAATAGGGTCCACAAAATGCGCGGCCGTCCGGCCACGGGCGAAATCTTCCTCGGTGTGCAGGCCGCCACGGGCGCGCAGGGTGGAAACCATCTCGGCCGCCACCTCGCCCTCGTAGAACGCGCGGGCACCGTCGCGGGCGATGGCCCGCAGGGTCTTGCCCAGCGCGGGCTGGGCGAAGCGGTCGCCCACCGCGGGCACGTTGCCGTTCGGCAGGAACGGCGCAGCCCCGGTCGCGCGCAGCTTCGCCGCCTCGTCCGCCCAATCGGCCGCCACGCGGGGATGCACCGGAATCCCCTCCTCGGCGTAGCGGATCGCGGGTTGCAGCACGTCACCCAATCCGCGCGTGCCATGCGCCGCGAGCAGCGTCTCCCACGCCGAGACGGCGCCGGGCACAGTGACGCAATGCGGCGAGGTCGTCTCCAGCGCCGTGATGCCCTGTTGCTCGAACCAGTCGATGCTGGCCCCGGCCGGCGCCTGACCCGAGCCGTTCAGTGCATGAACGCGCTTGTCCGCCGCCGGTTTGTAGAGACAAAAACAGTCGCCGCCGATCCCGGTCGATTGCGGCTCGATCACGCACAGCACGGCCACGGCGGCGATGGCGGCGTCCATCGCGTTGCCGCCGGCGCGCAGCACGTCCAGTGCCGCAAGCGTTGCCGCCGGCATGGATGTGGCAGCCATACCGTTGCTGGCATAGGCGGGGCTGCGCCCCGGGAACTGGAAATCGCGCATCGTAACCCCTCCATCGTGCGGCAGGCGATGTGCTGACACGCCCGCCCCCCATTGGCAACGGCCCCGCTTCGCGAGATACACGGAGGCCTCAGCGGAGGCACGCGCCCGTGGCGACCATCGAGGATTTCGACGAGCTTGACATCCGCGTCGGCCGGATCGTCGATGCGAAGCCATTCCCGGAGGCGAGGAAGCCCGCGTTCCGGCTGTGGATTGACTTAGGCGCGCCGATCGGGGTCAAGCAGTCCTCGGCGCAGATTACGGTGCATTATCGCCTGGACCAGTTGATCGGCCGGCAGGTGCTGGCGGTGGTGAACTTCCCGCCGCGCCAGATTGGCCCGTTCGTCAGCGAGGTGCTGACGCTGGGCGTGCCGGACGCGGAGGGGGCGGTCGTGCTGCTGAAACCGGATTTCCAGGTGCCGAACGGGGGGCGGATGTTCTGATGGCGACGCACTACTACACAGTCACCTGGGACCAGTTGCATCGCGACGCACGCGCGCTCGCGTGGCGGCTGATGACGCTGCGCCCGCTGAAGGGCATCGTCGCGGTCACGCGCGGCGGGCTGATCCCGGCCGCCATCATCGCGCGCGAACTCGACGTGCGGTTCATCGAGAGCGTCTCCATCGTCACCTACGACGAGGAGGAGAAGGGCCAGCCATACGTCTCCAAGCCCCCGGCGGCAGCCGGCGATGGCGAGGGCTTCCTGATCGTCGATGACCTGGTGGACACCGGCACCACGGGCCGCGTGGTGCGCGGGCTGCTGCCGAAGGCGCATTTCGCCTGCGTCTATGCCAAGCCGGCGGGCAAGGAGATCGTGGACAGCTTCGTGACGGAAGTCTCGCAGGACACTTGGATTCTGTTCCCCTGGGACACCGAGCCACAGTTTTCCGTGCCGCTGGCCAAGCGCAATCCGGCTGGATAGCGGGCGGCGCCCGCCCCGCTTGACCCACGTCAAGGCGCCGCCACCGCCCGCCGCCTAGCTCTGCTTCCCGCGCAGTCCCGCGGGAAGGAGACGTGCGGTGAAGCAACCGGCCGACATGACGCCCGCCATCAGCCTGACCGCCGAGCGCGGCACGGGGCCGGTGCAGGCGCGGCACCCGGAATGGATCAATCTGCAACCGCCCTGCAACGGCGCCTGCCCCGCCGGCGAGAACGTGCAGGCGTGGCTGGCGCTGGCCCAGGCGGGCAGCTACCGCGCCGCGTGGGAGGCCATTGTCCGGGACAATCCGTTGCCATCGGTGCACGGACGCGTCTGCTATCACCCGTGCGAGGCGGCCTGCAATCGCGGCGAGATGGACGCATCGGTGAGCATCCATGCCGTAGAACGCTTCCTCGGCGACCTCGCCGCCGAGCAGGGCTGGATGCCGCCGATCGAAGCGAAGCCCTCCAGCATGCGGGTGCTGGTGGTGGGCGCCGGGCCGAGCGGGCTGTCCGCCGCCTACCACCTCACCCGGCTCGGTCACACCGCCGAGATCCACGAGGCTGGCCCGTTGCCGGGGGGAATGCTGCATTTCGGCATCCCGGCCTATCGCCTGCCGCGCGCCGACTTACTGCGCGAGATCGCCCGCATCGAGCAGATGGGCGTGGCCATCGTGCTGAACCGCAAGGTCGAAGACCTGCAAGACGAAATGCGGCTCGGGGGCTTCGACGCGGCGTTCGTCGCGGTCGGCGCGCATGTCTCCAAACATATCGACATCCCCGCGCGCGACGCCGGGCGCGTGCTGGACGCCGTGAGCTTCCTGCGCGACGTGGCCACCGGCGCGGCGCCCATGCTCGGCCGCCGCGTGGTGATCTATGGCGGCGGCAACACCGCGATGGACGCGGCACGCACCGCCCGCCGACTCGGCGCCGAGGAAGCGCTGATCGTCTATCGCCGCGACCGCGCCCACATGCCGGCGCACGGGTTCGAGGCCGACGAGGCGCTGGCGGAAGGCGTGAAGATCCGCTGGCTCACCACGATCAAGGACATCGAAGGCGGCACCATGACGGTCGAGCGCATGGCGCTCGGAGCGGACGGGCGGCCGACGCCCACGGGCGAATTCGACACGCTGGAGGCGGACTCGCTGGTCCTGGCGCTCGGCCAGGACACCGATAGCGGCTTCTTGCGCCGCGTCCCCGGCGTGGCCTTCAAGCCGGACGGGACGGTGATCGTCGGGCCGGACATGATGACCGGGGCTGCCGGCATTTTCGCCGGCGGCGACATGGTGCCGAGCGAGCGCACGGTGACGGTCGCGGTCGGGCATGGCAAGGCGGCGGCACGCAACATCGATGCGTGGCTGCGGGGCGTCCGCCACCGCGTGCTGCAACCGCCGCCGACGGTGGGCTTTGCCATGCTCAACCTGCCCGTCTATTCCGATGCGGCGCCGACGGCGCAACCAGCCCTACCCGCCGACGCGCGCGGCGACGGATTCGACGAGATTCTGGCCGGGCTGACCGAACAACAGGCGCGGCGCGAGGCGCGGCGGTGTCTGTCCTGCGGCGTCTGCTTCGAGTGCGATAATTGCTACGCGGCCTGTCCGGAACAGGCGATCGAGAAACTCGGCCCCGGCGGCGGCTATCGCGTGATCGACGCGCGATGCACCGGATGCGCGGTGTGCTTTGAGCAATGCCCCTGCCACGCGATCACCATGACGCCAATCACCGAAGCCGCGGAGAACGCGTGATGCACGCCACCCTCGACGGCAACACCGCCGCCGCGCACATCGCCTATCGCGTCAACGAAGTGTGCGCGATCTACCCGATCACCCCGTCCTCCACGATGGCTGAGTTGGCCGATCAATGGTCCGCCGAAGGGCTGGAGAATATCTGGGGTGGCGTGCCGAGCGTGCAGGAGATGCAGAGCGAAGGCGGGGCCGCCGGCACTGTGCACGGCGCGTTGCAGGCCGGCGCCCTGACCACGACGTTCACCGCGTCGCAGGGACTGCTGCTGATGATCCCGAACATGTTCAAGATCGCGGGGGAGCTGACCGCGACCGTGTTCCATGTCGCGGCACGCGCGGTGGCGACGCAGGCGCTCTCGATCTTCGGCGACCACTCCGACGTGATGGCGGTGCGCGGCACGGGCTTCGCGCTGCTGTCGTCGGGCTCGGTGCAGGAGGCGCACGACGCGGCACTGATCGCGCAGGCGGCCACGCTGGCAGCGCGCGTGCCGTTCCTGCATTTCTTCGACGGCTTCCGCACCTCCCACGAGGTCAACACGCTGGATCTGATTCCGGACGAGCAGATCCGCGCGATGATCGACGACGATCTGGTGCGCGCGCACCGCGCGCGGGCGCTGGACCCGGAGCGGCCGGTGGTACGCGGCACCGCGCACAACCCGGACACGTTCTTCCAGGCGCGGGAGGCCTCCAATCCGTTCCATGCCGCCGTGCCGGGCATCGTACAGGCACAGATGGACAAGCTCGCCGCCCTGACCGGACGCCACTACCATCTGTTCGACTACGACGGCGACCCCGACGCCGAGCGCGTGCTGGTGCTGATGGGCAGCGGCGCGGAGACGGCACGCGAAACCGCCGCCGTGTTGCGCGCGCGCGGCGAGAAGGTCGGCGTGCTGCAAGTCCGCCTGTTCCGTCCGTTTGCCGCCGCCGCTTTTGTCTCCGCCTTGCCCGCGAACGTGCGGGCCATCGCGGTGCTGGAGCAGACCAAGGAACCGGGCAGCCTCGGCGAGCCGTTGTACCTGGACGTGGTCACGGCACTCGCGCAGGCCGTCGCCGAAGGCGCGCGGGAGCGCATGCCCCGCGTGGTCGGCGGGCGTTACGGCCTGTCGTCGAAGGATTTTCACCCGGCACTCGCCAAGGCGGCCTTCGACGAACTGGCCAGGGCAAAGCCGAGGAACGGCTTTACCCTCGGCATCATCGACGATGTGACGCACACGCATCTGGAGTACGATACCGGATTCGGTATCGACGACACCACGATGGTTGAAGCGGTGTTCTACGGACTTGGCGCCGACGGCACGGTGGGCGCCAACAAGAACACGGTCAAAATCATCGCCGAGGATGCGGGGCTGCACGCGCAGGGCTACTTCGTGTACGACAGCCACAAATCCGGCGCGCAGACCGTCTCGCATCTGCGCTTCGGGCCGCACCCGATCCGCGCGCCGTACCTGATCCAGCACGCGAGCTTCGTCGCCTGCCATCAGTTCGGCTTCATCGAGCGCGCCGATGTCCTGCGGCTTGCGGCCCCCGGCGCGACCTTTCTGCTCAACAGCCCGTACGGTCCGGACGAGGTATGGGAGCATCTGCCGCGTTCCGTG
>JAKBCB010000435.1 GCA_021808185.1 Pseudomonadota bacterium | reverse complement strand
CTCTGCGCGGTCAATCACGAACTCGCCCGCGCGCGCGAGGTGGCGAGCGAGCCGGGCCTCGCGCTGATCCGCCTGCACTGGTGGCGCGAGGTGGCACAGGGTGCCCGCCGCCGGCACGAGGTGGCCGGGCCGCTGGGCGAGGCGCTGGATCGCGGCGAGCTGCTGGCCGAGGATCTGGAAGCGATGGTGGACGCGCGCGAGGCGGAGGCGGAGCCGGCCATCGAGTCGCGGGCGGCGTGGCTGGCCTATCTTGCCGGCACGGCGGGCGCGCTGGCGGCGGCGGCCGGGCGGGTGCTCGGCGCCGATGCCCCCCTGCGCGAGCGGCTGCGGGCGCTGGGGACGGCGTATGGCGTGGCCGGGCAGGTGCGCGCGGTGGCGGCGCTGGCGCGGCAGGGGCGCTGCCTGCTGCCGCTGGACGTGCTGGGCGCGCACGGGCTGACGGCCGAGGCGGTGATCGCCCGCCCGGACGACCCGCGCCTTGCCCCCGTGTTCGCCGAGCTTGCGGCCGAGGGGCGGCAGTTGCTGCGCGCGGCCGGTGGCGCCGTGCCGCGCGAGACGATCGCCGCGGCCCTGCCCGGCGTGCTGGCGCGGCGCGACCTGCGCCGGCCCGGCCCGGCCCACGGCGCGCGCGGCTTCGCCGACAAGGCCGCCGTGCTGGCGGCGTACCTGGCCGGGCGGGTGTGAGCGCCGCCGCGCGCCTCAGAACGTGATCCGCACCCCGCCATAGGCCGAGAACGGCAGCCCGGGGCTCAGCGCGCGGGTGTTGCTCGGGTTCGCGACCCCGGCGAGGGGGACCGCTGTCGGGTCGGAGAACGTGCCGTAGGTGGCATAGCGCGTGTTGAGCAGGTTCTGCGCCAGCGCGAACACCTCCAGATGGTCGGTGACACGGTAGCTGGTGTTGGCGTTGAGCACGAAATAGCCGCCCGTGGTCGGCGTCAGGTTCGCCTCGTCGCCGAACAGGTATTCGCCGGCGGACAGGATGCCGCGCGCGCCCACCGTCCAAGCCGGCGTCACCTGCCAATCCACGCCGAGCTTGAGCTGCTGCAACGGAATGCCGGGCAGATGGTCGCCGGGCCGGACCTGGATCTGCCCGTTGGCGTTCGCGCCGGGGTTCAGGCTGCTGTCCAGCGTCAGCGGCACGCGGAAGGTGGCATCCGTCAGCGCGTAGCCCAGCGAGTAGGCCACCGTGCCCGCGCGCAGCCGCAGGCTGGCATCGATGCCCTGGCGCTGCGTGGCGCCGATGTTCTGAAAGAAGTCGCGCCCGACGATGGTGCTGGGCGAGAAGATGATGTCGTCCGTCGTCTCCGTCCGGTACAGGTCGATGTCCCAGTCCAGCGCGGCGCCTGCGAAGGGCGTGACGGCGCCGCGCGCCCCGGCCTCGAACGTGCGCGCCACGACCTGCTTGAGGTTGGGGTCGCCGACGAAGAAATTGGCGAGCGTGCAGGGGCTGACGATGCTGGCGCAGGACAGCTCGGCCGGTGTCGGCGCGCGGTTGGATTCCGCGTAACTGCCATACAGGGTCAGCGCCTTGTCGAAGCGGTAGGTCAGGCCCACGCCGGGGTTGAAGCGGTCGTACTGATGGTTGCCGGTCAGCGCGGTGCCGGTCTGGTCCGCGAGGTCGATCTGCGCCGCGTTGAACCGGCCGGACAGCGTCAGCGAAAGCTTGTCGGTGATGTCGAACACATCGGACGCGTACAGCCCGTAATACAGATTCGTCGCCATCACCCGCACCGGCGCGATGGAGCCGTCCGCCTGCGCGATGACCACGCCGGGGCCGACGAAGTTGCGCGCGGGGTCGATGCCGCCGGCAAGCGACGTCGCGTCGAACGTGCTGATGCCGCCGTCGAAGCTGGCGCCCACGATCAGCTTGTTGGTGTGGCCGAAGCGGTCGGCATCGTTGGTGGCCTGCGCGGAGGCGCCGAAGCCGTTGCTGTCCAGCGCCGTCAGGTCCAGCTCGGAATACGCGCCGCCGTTGAGGAAGTCCGGGATCGGCGCGCCGGTGCGCCCGGTGAGCAGCGTGCTGCCGTCCTGCTCGCACAGGTAGCCGTTGCCGGCGCTGCAAGCCTGGAAATTCGGCGTGTTGCCGTTGACCACGCGCTGCGACAGGTTGGTGTAATACAGCAGCCCTTGCAGCGAGGTGTTGTCGCTGACATCGTAATTGCCGTTCAGGTTCACCTGGAGGTATTTGTTGTGGACCTCGTTCGGCCCGGTGAACTGCGCGCCGCGACTGACCGCCATCAGTTGCACCGGCACCGTGCCCGGCCCGCCGATGTCGTTCTGCGCGCCGATGATGGAGAAATGCGCCTCGCCATTGTCGCCGCGCCAGCCGAGATCGGCGTACACCTGCCGCAGATCGGTGGCGCCGCTCTGCCGCCAGCCATCGTCGTGCAGCACGTTGGTGGCGATGTAGGCGGCGGTGTTGCCGGCCTCCTTGCCGTACTGCACCTGCGCCGAGGCGCGGCCATACGAGCCGCCGGAGAGCGTGATCTCGCCACCGTGGTAGGTGAAGCCGTTCTTCAGCTTCACGTTCAGCGCGCCGCCGAGCGCGTTGAGGCCGAATACCGGGTTGGCGCCTTCCATGTTCATCTTGTCGATGGCGACCGAGGGGATCAGATCCCACAGCACCGTGTCGCCGAACGGCTGGTTGAAGCGCGCGCCATCGACATAGACGGCAAGCCCCTGGTCGCTGCCGTCGTTGGGCGAGGCGGTGAAGCCGCGATAGATCAGGTCGGGCTGGAACGCGGTGCCGGATGCCTCGTTCAGCGTGACACCGGGCACGTCCTCGTTCAGCGCGCCCAGCGCGTCCGCGACGCCGGTGCGCACCACGTCCTTCGCGCCGACCGAGGTGACGCCGCCCGCGATCTTGTCGCGCGCGATGCCGGAGCCGAGCAGGGGGGAGGCGCCGATGACGTTCACGTCCGGCAGCTCGCTGGCCGGGGTCTCCCCGGGTGCGGGCGGTGCCGCGGACTGGGCGAGCGCCAGGGCGGGCAGCAGCAACGATCCGGCGATGGCGCCCCAGGCACGCCGCATACGATGTTTCCCCCTGTCGGGCGTCAGTCCCGCTGCACCGGCCGGAACCGCCGCACGACCACGCCCGGCACCGGTATGCCGCCGCGCGTGGCCGGGCGAAAGTGGCAAAAGGTCGTATCGTCGCGGGCGGCGCGGTCCAGCTTGGGGTAGCCGCTGCTGGCGGTGATTTCGATGGCGGTGGGTGCGCCGTCCGCGCCGACCGCGATGCGCAGTTCGACGGGGCCGCGCACGCGGCCGAGATCCCAGCCGCGGTCGTTGCCCGGCTTGCACCACGCGCCGGGCGCGGTTCCGATCAGGCTGGGCTGCTCGACGCCCGCCGCCGGGGAGGGGGCGGGGGCCGGCGTGGGCGCGGGCCGGGGCGCGGGTTGTGCCACGGGCGGCGCCGGGCGTGGATGCGCCGCCTGCGGCTTGGGTGCGGGTTTTGCGGGTGCGGGCTTGGCGGGCGCGGGCTTCGGCGGCGGTATCGGCGTGGCGACCGGTTCCGGCGGAGGCAGGGCGGGTTCCGGCGGGGGTGGGGCGGGCGCGGGCGGCGGGGGCGTGGGTTCCGGCG
>JAKBCB010000434.1 GCA_021808185.1 Pseudomonadota bacterium | reverse complement strand
CGGCGCGCTCCACCGCGGAGATATGCACGAACACGTCCTTCGTGCCGTCATCCGGCTGAATGAAACCGAAGCCTTTTTGGGCGTTGAACCATTTCACAGTGCCTTGCGGCATCGCGATTCTCCATATAGTCCGGCGGCCCGCACGGTGCGGGCCGAAATGCTTTTCAATTCGGGAGAGCCGATGCGACACCGTCGCCTGTGTAGGCACCACGGACCCCGGCCGAAAAGTGCCGAAGCCGCTAAATGGTCCCTCCGGAGATAATTTACCAGGGAATTCGCACAATTCTTGCGCAATTCCTGGCGGGGGTGGCGCACGACTGACCTGCGTCCTTGCCGTGACTGGCACGGCAAGGACGCGGTCGCGTTGGCTTATTCCGCCGCTTCCGCCTGGGTCTCCACCAGCCTGCCCGCGCCCTCCGGCCCACGTTGCAGCACCAGATGACGCTGGTGGAAGGCGCCCACGGCCGGGCGATGCGCGATGGAGACCACCGTGGTGGCGGGCAGCTTGCGCCGGACCGCCACATACAGCGCCGCCTCCGCCTCGGGGTCGAGGTTGGCGGTGGCTTCGTCGAGGAACAGCCAGTCCGGCTTGGCCAGCAGCGCGCGCGCCATCGCCACCCGCTGCTGCTCGCCGCCGGACAGCCGCAGCGACCAGTTGTCCTCGACATCCAGGCGCGGGATCAGGCCCGCGAGGCCGACATCGTTCAACGCCTCGCGCACCGCCTCGTCGCTGAACGCGGTGTCGTCGGCCGGGTAGCAGACGGCATGGCGCAGCGTGCCGAGCGGCAGGTACGGGCGCTGCGGCAGGAACAGGCTGGTGGCGTTGGTCGGCCGCCGCACGCCGCCCGCGCCGAACGGCCAGATGCCGGCGAAGGCGCGGAACAGCGTGGACTTGCCGGCGCCGGACCGGCCGGTGAGCAGGATCGGCTCGCCGGGCGCGAGTTCCACGCTGGCCTTGTCCAGCAGCTTCGTGCCGTCCGGCAACGCCACCGTGGCCTTGTGCAGCGCATAGACGTTGCTGGCCCCGTCTTCGTCGTGCACCCCTTCGAACTGCGCGGACTGCGCCGCCTCGATCGCGCGCCAGAACGTCGTCAGACGCTCGACGGTGGCGCGCCAGGAGGCCAGGGTGCCGTACGCATCGACGAACCACGACAGCGAGCCCTGCACCTGCCCGAAGGCGTTGGCGGTCTGGGTCAGCGCGCCAAGCTGCACCTTGCCGGCGAAATACGGCGGCGAGGCAATGATGTACGGCAGCACCACGGCGATCTGGCCGTAACCCGCGGTCAAGGCGTTCAGATACTTCGTGCGGGTCATCAGCGCGCGCCAGTTCGTCACCAGCGCGGTGAAACGCGCGATCAGCCCCTGCTTTTCCTCCTGCTCGCCGGCGTACAGCGCGATGCCCTCGGCGTATTCGCGCACGCGCATCAGGGCGAAGCGGAAATCCGCCTCCACCCGCTGCTTGCGGAAGTTCAGCGGGATCAGCTTGCGGCCCACCAGATGCGTGAGCCACGTCCCGATCACCGAATAGACCAGCGCGATCCACACCAGATAGCCGGGGATGGCCACGCCGAAGATCGGGTAGGAGCCGGACAGCCCCCACAGGATCGCGACGAAGGAGAACAACGAGACGATGTTGGACAGCAGATCCACGCTCAGCGACAGGATGCCGCCGGTGCCGCCCAGCGCGTCGCCGATGAAGTCGCGCAGATCCTCGGCGATGCGCTGGTCGGGGTTGTCGGTGTAGGCGATCTTCTTCTGCGTGGTCCGGGCGTTCATGCCGAGCGGCGCGTCCGGCGCGTCCGGCGCGCCCTGCGGAATGGCCGCCTGCATCAGGCTGATGCGGTAATAGGCGCGGTCGGTCATCCAGTTATCGAGGAACTTGCCAGTCAGCCAGCGCCGCCAGCGGATTTGCAGCAACTGCGCGATATAGACGCGCGCCACCACCATGACGATGGAAAGTCCGGCGAACACGCTGAACCCGGGCATGTATCCGGTCTCGGTCTTCTCGCCCATCGTCAGCAGCGCGAAGAAGCTGCGCCAGTCGCGCTCCTGCAACGCGGTGAACCAGGCGTTGTTCCAATAACTATAGATCACGTCGATGCCGACGGCGCCGAGCTTGAGCGTGACGTACAACAGCAGCAGTCCGCGCGCGGACCAGCGTTCCTCCGATCGTGGCGAGAAATACGGATAAGCGAGCCGCCAGGCGTCCTTGAGGAAGGGAATGATCCCGCGCATCGGTCTCTCCGGTCAGGCGTAGGTGAGGGCGGCGTCGAGGGCGGTGAGCCAGGCCACCAGCCGCCGCCGGTTGGCGCCCAGGTCGCCGCGCCCATGGACGCTGCGCGAATACAGCGCCGGCATCGCATCGGGCGTGACTTGAACGGCGACAAGATCGGGAAAATTGCACCGCCGGCTGCGGGCGACGAAATGCGCCTGCAAGCGGTCGGGGAATTCGGCGTGCAAGGTCGTGCCCGGCTGCGCCAGCGCCACGCGCTTCAGCGTCTCGTACAGCCGCAGCGGCGGCACCTCGCGCCGCCGGGTGACGATGTCGGGCAGCACGTGCATTCCCGGCGGGGCGGCCAGCGCGCTGTTGCCCGGGCGCGGCCGGGCCAGGGCGTTGAAGTCGATCGGCGTCGGAATGGGCAGCCCCGCCGCGCCCTCGGTGGCACAGGCCGGATAGACGGTGCCGAGGAGACGCGGGAGCAGGCCGATCATGGGGATGTAACGCTGTCGTGCGCGTTGTCGCGGTTGGGGCGGATGCGCAGGCGGATCACGCCGCGCGTCTCGGCGGGGTCGATCGGCTTGCCCTTGCGCAGGATGTCGATGCGCCCCGCGCCCGCCAGCGCCACCGCCGCGCGCCGTACCGCGCCCAGCAACGGCCGCCACTCGGGGCCGAGCGCCTGCGCCACCTCGTTCGGGCTGATCGAGCCGGCGGGGCCGCGCGCGCCCGCGAGGTCCAGGATGGCCGCTTCGATGGCGGCGGGGGCGGGGATCGTTGGTTGGGTCACGGAGAAGGACATGCGGCGCGCGGACGGGCGATGCAAGCCGGTTGGAGCGGCAGGGTGGGCGCGAAGGCCGGCTAAACCCCTGAATCGGGATGAAACCTTGTTTAGTTGCCGTCGGCGCCGTTTCAGGCTGGCGCATCGAGCCGGCGCGCGGCCTCATGCATCACCGCCTCGAACATCGCCTCGGTCAGCCGGCCAGTGTTCGTGTTGTAGCGCGACACATGATAGCTGTCGGCCAGCAGCAGCCCGTCCGGCAGTTCGTGCACGGCGCCATGGCTGAAGCGGATGCGGGTGGGCGGGATGCCGCAGGCTTTCAGCACCGCCGCGTGGGCCAGCACGCCAAGCGACAGCACCAGCCGCAGGTTCGGCATGCCCTGCAATTCGCCGCGCAGGAAGCGGTTGCAGGCGGTGACTTCGCGCGGTTCGGGCAGGTTGGCCGGGGGCACGCAGCGCACGGCGTTGACGATGCGGCAGTCGTGCAGGCTCACGCCGTCATCCGGTTCGGCGCGGTATTCCCCGCGCGCGAAGCCGAAGCGCAGCAGCGTCTGGTACAGCAGGATGCCGGCATGATCGCCGGTGAACGGCCGCCCGGTGCGG
>JAKBCB010000433.1 GCA_021808185.1 Pseudomonadota bacterium | reverse complement strand
GCGGGATTGGTGGGTCAGATCAGGCCCCGCTTGGCCAGGTTGCGCATCAGCGCCCCGGCGCCGAAGGTCCAGCGTTCCACCGTGTCCGTCGGCCGGATGCGGTTGACCAGCCGCCCCAGCTTGGGGTTGGCGATGGTCACGATGTCGTCCGTCTTGTGGGTGAAGCCCTTGCCCGGCGCGTCGCGGTCGTCCACGGGCGCGAACATCGTGCCCAGGAACAGCACCGCCCCGTCCGGATAGGCGTGGTGCGTGTTCAGCATCTGCCCGGCCAGATCCGCCGGATCGCGCGCGATCCGCGCCATGGAGGACTTGCCGTCGAGGCGGAAATTGTCGCGGCCGACCACCGTCAGCGCCACCACCATCGCGCGCACGTCGTCGAGCGAGAACGTGGCGTCGAAGAAGCGGATGAACGGGCCGATGGCGGTGGACGAGGCGTTGTCCTTCGCCTTGCTCAGCAGCAGCGCCGAGCGCCCTTCCACATCGCGCAGGTTCACGTCGTTGCCGAGCGTGGCGCCGACGATGCGGCCGCTGGAGGCGATGGCCAGCACCACCTCCGGCTCGGGGTTATTCCAGGTCGAGACCGGATGCACGCCCGCGTCCATGCCGGTGCCGACGGCGGCCATCGGCTGCGCCTTGGTGAAGATCTCGGCGTCCGGGCCGATACCGACTTCGAGGTACTGGCTCCAGGCGCCCTGCTCGATCAGCATCTTCTTCAGCGCCGCCGCCTGCTCCGAGCCCGGCTTCAGGGTCGCGAAATCGCTGCCGACCAGCGCGCGCACCTGCTCGCGGAACTGGATCGCGGCGTCGGGGTTGCCGCGCGCGCGCTCCTCGATCACCCGTTCCAGCATCGAGACGGGGAAGGTGACGCCGGCGGCCTTGATCGCCTGCAAGTCGATCGGTGCCAGCAGCCAGGGGCGCGAGGCGTCGCGCGACTCGGGGGGCGTGTTGGCCAGGATGGCATCGAGCGCGCCCAGCGCGGTTCCCCCCGCCGCGCGCAAGGCGGCAGCCGGGTCCGGCGCTTCGCACAGGTCGCGCATGGTGGGGAATGTCGCGGAGATGTCGAACACGCCATCGGCGCGGATGGCGACGACGGCCGGCCCCGCCACGTCCGGGCGCCAGACGCGCCCGGCCAGCGCGCCCTCGGTGCCGTCATCGGGCAGGATGGGAAGCAGCGATTCCTGCAACGACGCCATAAGCCTCAACTCCCCCAACCAACCCCGGATCACCGCCGGGCGGCGGAGGGTAGAGAAGCCGTCCCGGCGCGGCAAGCAGTCCCGCGGCGCCGGAGCATCCTTCGTTGCGCGCCGGGCAGGCTGCTTTGCCTGCGATCGTGGAGTTATGTCGCGCCCGACCGTGGCGCAATCGGATCAATAATCGGGGTTGAGCGGGTCTGTATATTTACGAAACGTAACCCGCTGTCCGAAAATTAATCGTATCGAACAGTGCGGCAAACGCGGGGGGCCACAAAATACCCCCACGGTTCGGCCATACAGCGTTCATCGTCTCGCCGCAAACCACGCCTATATGACAGTCCTGGACAAACATCGGAGGCTTGGCATGTCCGACCGTCTGACCGCTCGCCGCCGCCTCACCCACGTCGTCTTGCGTGGCGCCTTCGTCGCGGCGTGCGCGCTGCTGTTGTCCGGCTGTGTCGTCTACCCCGCGCGCCCGTATGGCTACTACTATCCCGGCTACTACCCCGGCTACTACTACGGCGGCGGCTGGGGCTACGGGCGCGGCTGGCGCTGAGCCGCCCGCCCCCTGCTTCAGGCGCGGCGGCGGGACGCCTGCACGTACTGGAACGGCAGGGCGAGCAGGTTGGGCGACGCCGGACCGGGACAGGCGCAGGCCAGCACCTCGGGGAATGCCTCGGCCAGCGACGCATCGACGGTGCCGCCCGCCTTCAGCGCCACCACCATTTTTGTCTCCACCGCGATGCCGGCGCGCGCCAGCGTGTCCAGACTCACGGAATCCGGCCGCCGGTCCGACAGGACAATGGCGATGCCGCCATGGCGCAGCACGGCGATGGCGCCCTCGCCGTCGGTATCCTCCAGCAGCCGCTCGACCGTCACGCGCAGCACCACCGGCGGGCCGTACTCGCCGGTCAGGCGGGCGCCGAACGCGCGTTCGAGCACGCCACCTTGCCCGGCCGCGCGGGCGGCGGCGACGGTGGGCGGGTCGTAGAGCACGGCGAACACCGCCGGCCCGGGCAGCTCCGCGTCCAGCAGGGCGGCGAGCAGGCCCGGCGTGTCAGCCATGCCGCCCAGGTGCGGATCGTCGGAAGGATCGAGCAGCGCGAACCGTCCTCCGGTGGCGCGCCCCGCGGCCAGCGCCGCCGCCGGCTGCCACAGCGGCGGCGGGCGGGGGGCCGCTTGCAGCAGTGCCGCCAGATGCTCGGCCGTCTCGCGCGCCAGCGCGCCGTCGCGGTCGGTCCAGGCCAGCGCCGAGGCGCCCGCGATGGGGCTGTCCGACCAGGGAAAGCCGGAGAACACGCTGGCATCCAGCACGCCGGGACCAAGCCGGGGAATATCCGTCTCCGCGATCTCCGCCAGCACCAGCGGCGCGCCGAGGCTTGGCAGCAGGCTCGGCAGGCGGATGAGCGTGCCGACCGGACGCACCTCCCCGGCCAGCAGCCGCTCCAGCAGGCCCAGAACCCGCGCCTCGGCGCGCGCGCCGCCGCTGGCGCCGTCCAGCAGCAACACGGCTTCCTCGGACAGATTGGCGGCGGCGGCAAAGCTCGCGACCACCGGCAGGCGGCCCACGCGGGCACGGACCCGGCGCAGGACGGTCAGGTCGGCGCTCGGGTCGCCCTCTGCCTGGCAGGCGCCGTGCAGCGCCAGATACACTGCGTCGAACCGGCCGCCCGCGAGCCTTGCCTCGACCTCGGCCAGCCACGCGCCGAAGGCCTCGGCCGGCAATGGGCCACCGCTGGGGGCGGCGGCGTCGGCCAGTACGCTGGCGTGCCAATCCGGTCGCGCCGCGAGGAACGCAGCGAGCGCCATGCCCTGCCGGGGCGCTCGCACGCCAGCCGGCCCCGTGCGCGCGCCGCGCAGCCGCGTGCGCACCGGGTTGAAGCTGTTGGAACAGCAATGCAGGCGGGCGACCGCCAGCCGCACCATGAGGCCCCCACGCGCGGAAAACGCGACCAGCCTGGGCCGACGCGAGCGGCAGATGTCCCACCCGCGCCGGCGTTATGCAAGGGGCGGCTCAGTCGTGGAACGTCTCGCCCACGACGCGGCGGCCCAGCAGGAACGCATCGGCCACCAGCTCGAACGGCCGCGCGTCCACATGCGAGCGCCCATGCGCCAGCAGATCGGCGAAATGGCGATAGATGTCCTGGTACTCGCTCGGCGGCCGCGCCACCACCTGCGTCCCGTCCACCGAAAGCCGCGAGCCGCCGCCGGACAGCACCAGTTCGTGGCCTGAGCGCGTGTGAACGGTGATCTCCCACACCTCGCCGCCGCTCTGCCGCCAGTCGAACTCCGCGGTCAGGTCGCCGGGGCCGGCGAAGCGCAGCGTGGCGGCGATGGGCGAATCGGCGTTGGCCGGCACCAGCAGCTCCGCTTCCGCGACGAACACCGGGCTCGGCATGATCTTGGTCACGATG
>JAKBCB010000432.1 GCA_021808185.1 Pseudomonadota bacterium | reverse complement strand
CTCCGTCCGGTCGAGCCGGGTCGCGGCATCGCCGATCGTGCGGGCATAGGCGGTGACCGCCTCCGGCCCGCCGATCGCCGCCAGGATCAGGTTGCCGGCGGTGTTGTCGCTCTGGGTCATGGCCGCCTCGCACAGTTCCGCCAGCGTCATGCCGGCGCCGCCGGTGCGGCCCTGCGTCACCGGCGAGTAGTCCACCACCTCCCGCGCCGTGAACCGGACGCGGCGGTCCAGGTCCTCCCGCCCGGCATCCACCCGGGTCAGCAGGGCAGAGGCTGCGAGCAACTTGAAGGTGCTGCACATCGGAAACCGCTCCGCCGCGCGGTGGCCGAGGCGCAGAGTGCCCTGCGCGTCCCGCACCGCGACGCCGAGCCGGCCGCCGGAAGCGGCCTCGATCCCGGCCAGCGCCGCCGCCGCAGCCTCCGCCGCCGCCGGATAGGGGACGGCACCGGCCAGCACGGTCGCGGCCCCGGCAAGGAACCGGCGGCGGGGGACATTGCCGAACATGGCGCCCGCTTACACCCTACGGCCGCGCGGCAGGACCGGCGCGGCGGCACGGCAGGTCCGCCCGTCCGTGTCTTGCGACTCGATCCGCCGCCCCCACATGCCGCGGTCAGGAACCGTTGCAGCAGCGAGGACGCCTGGATCGTGAATATCGTTACCCCCCCGGCCGATCTCACTTCCGACCCGGCCGCCGCGCAGACCGCGGTGCGCCCGTCGCGCGAGGAGGCGGAGGCGGCGGTGCGCACACTGCTCCGCTGGGCCTGCGACGATCCGGACCGCGAGGGCCTGCGCGACACGCCGGCGCGGGTGGTGAAGTCCTACGAGGAATTCTTCGCCGGCTACCATGTCGATCCGGTGGCGCTGCTGGAGCGCACCTTCTCGGAAACCGACGGGTATGACGAGATCGTGCTGCTGCGCGATATCCGGCTGGAAAGCTATTGCGAACACCACATGGTGCCGATCGTCGGGCGGGCGCATGTCGCCTATCTGCCGCATCGCCGCGTCGTCGGCATCAGCAAGCTCGTCCGCGTCATCGAGGCGTATTCCAAGCGGCTGCAGATCCAGGAGAAGCTGACCGCGCAGATCGCCAACACCATCAACGACGTGCTGCGCCCGCGCGGCGTCGCCGTGGTGCTGGAAGCGAGCCACCAGTGCATGACCACGCGCGGGGTGCACAAGCCGGGGGTCGCGATGGTCACCAGCCGCATGCTGGGGGCGTTCCGCGACGACCCGGCGACGCGGCGCGAGTTCCTGTCGATGATCCGCGGCCCGGCCGGCGACAGCCTCGACTAGTCTGCGGGTGTGACAGCCCGCGCCGCGCGACGTAGCATCGCGCGGCACAGCGGGCGGAGGGACACGTGGACGCCGAGGATCATGATTGCGCCTGGCCGCAGGCCGGGCGCACGCGGCTGGTGCTGCAATCGCCGATCAGTTTCCTCGGCACCGGCCTCCCCAGCAACGAGGATGCCCTGCTGTCGCGGCTCGCGCCCGACACGGTGATGATGATGGGCGACAATCCGGCGCTGCCGCGCATGCCGGACCGTCCGCACCTGCTGGATTTCTTCCGCCTGCGCTTCCAGGACCTGACCTGCCGGCACCTGCTGCAAAGCGCCAATCTCGCGCTCAAGGCGGGCATGGACGAGAAGGTCATCATGGCCTGCCTGCTGCACGACATTTCCAACGGCGCGCTGATCCGCGTCGATCACGGCTACTGGAGCGCACAACTGGTGGCGCCCTATGTCGATGAGGAAGTCGCCTGGGCGGTGAAATACCACCAGCCGCTGCGCTACTTCGCCGACGAGTCGGTGGGCTACCAGTACCCCGACGGCTATCACCGCTTCTTCGGCCCGGACTACGTGATCCCCGAATACATCCGCCGCGATGCCGAGGAGGCGCGGCGGCATCGCTGGTACATGACCTCGCGGCTGGTGACGCTGCACGACCTGTATTCGTTCGACCCGGCCGTGACCGTCGATCCGGACATCTTCACCGACATCATCGGCCGCAACTTCCGCAGCCCGGCGGAGGGGCTGGGCTTCGACGGCTCGCCGGTCGCGCATATGTGGCGCACCATGATCTGGCCGAACAACTTCCTCTGACCGGCGGATTCGTCCGGCCAAGGAACGATTGCATCAGGGATCCCGGATTGCTACCTTAACAATGCTGTAAATCAAGCACGCCGCGGGAGGGGGGATGTCGGGGTCACTCATCCAGAACGGCACGACCGGCACGAACGGCACATCGGGCGGCAACGGCACCGCGGGCGGCAGCGCCGTCGTGTCATACACGAGCGTCGGCACCAGCGCGACGCTCAAGGGCTACGCCACCGGCGGCTCCGGCGGCAACGGCGGTTTCCCCGTCACCCCCGGCGCGCCGGGCGGCAGTGGCGGGGCAGGCGGCAACGCCAGCATCACGGTTGCCGCCACCACGGTCCCGTTCAATGGCAGCAGGCTTGGCGTGAATGCCAGCGCACAGGGCGGCGCCGGCGGCGACGGCGGCGATTTATCCCGCAGCAATGGCGGTGCCGGTGGCGCGGGCACCGCCGCTCATGCCAGCGCGATCCTGGCCGGCGGCGTTGTCTATGCCCGCGCGGTCAGCACCGGTGGCTATGGCGGCGTCGGCGGCAGCGCCGGCTACGCTGCCGGAAATGGCGGGACGGTGGGCAACACCACCGCCTATGCCAGCGGCTATTCGGCCTATGCCACGGCCTATCAGACGGGCGGCGGCGGTGGGCGCGGCGTCGCCGGCGCCGCGCCTGGGCTGGCCGCCCCGAGCACACTCGCCAATGCCGTGAGCGGCAGCGCCAGCGGGACGCTGGGGCTGATCCAGAAGGCCACCGGCGGCCCTGGCGGATACGCCGCAACCGGGACGCCGGCGGCCGGCGGCGCTGCCAGCTCCACGCTCACCGTCACCAACACGGTCGCCAAGCGGCTCGACGCGACCGTTATGGCGTACGGCGGCAACGGCGGCCACAACGGCACCGGCAATTTCGGTGGTGCCGGCGGCAACGCCGTGTCCGCGGTGACCGCGACCGGCAACGGCGCCGTCACCGTAACGGCTGAGGCGCTCGGTGGCTTGGGCCTTACGACGGGCAGCGCCAGCGCGAATGCCGTCGCCAATTCCGCCGGTGGCCAGTCCGCCAGCGCGACCGGGCAGGCGATGGGCGGCGGCGCAACGGACAGCAGCGCGGCCAGCAGTTCCGGCACCGGCGGCATGGTTAGCCTGGTCGCGGCCGGCGCCAGCGACCCCGTCGCTGCCGGCATCACCAACGACTTCGCGCATAGCGAAGCCGGATTCGGCGGGATGCCGGCCACCACGCTGTCGTTCGACGGCGCGTTTGCCTCAGTGGTCGCGGCCCCCTCCGGCGCCGCGCTCACCGCGGCCCTGACCAATGATCCGGCGGTGAACGTCGTGCTCGGCGCCGTCGGCGCGGTGGTGTTCGGCGCGGCGGAGCTGAGCGGCAACGCACAGGGCAACGGGCCGGCCGACCATCTCGCGACGGCGAGTTGGACGCTCGACGCGGCGGGCCTGACGGGCCAGCTAACCCTCGGGCTGGTCGGCAGCCAAGTGCTGGGCACCGGGTTCAGCTCGCTCGATCTCGCGGTCACGGTCA
>JAKBCB010000431.1 GCA_021808185.1 Pseudomonadota bacterium | reverse complement strand
GGCCGCCGTGCGTCCGCGCAGATCCGCGCCACCAAAGCGGATCGTGCCGCTGCCCGGCACCAGCCCGCTGATGGCGTTGAACAGCGTTGTCTTGCCGGCGCCGTTCAGGCCGACGATGGAGACGAACTCGCCCGCGCCGACCTCGATGGAAACGTCGTCCAGCGCCTGCGCCTTGCCGTACCTGACACTGAGTTTCTCGACGCTCAGCAACGCGTCTCGCGCCGCCGCATCGCGCACCGGGCGGGCGGCGATCTCGATCTTGCCGCCGAGATAGACGGTGCGCACGGTCTCGTTGCGCATGACCTCATCGGCGCTGCCCTCGGCGACACGTTCGCCGAGATACATCGCGAACACCCGATCCACCAGCGCGGCCACGCCCTTGACGTTGTGATCCACCAGCAGCACCGCATGGCCCTCGGCGCGGAAGCTCGCGATCAGTTCAGAGAAATCCGCGACCTCGGCGGACGTCAGGCCGGCGAACGGCTCGTCCACCAGCACCACTTTCGGGTTACGCGCGATGGCCTTCGCCAGTTCCAGCCGGCGCAGATCCGCGAACGGCAGCGTGCGCGGCAGCCGGTGCATCACCTGCTCCAACCCGACGCGGGCGGCGATGGCACGGGCGCGTTCGGCGACGTGGCGGTCCGCGAACAACTTCAGCAGGCTATCGGGGAGCAGCGCGATCTCGATATGCTCCAGCACGGTCTGCCGTGGCAGCGGGTGCGAATGCTGGAACACGATCCCCACACCCTCGCGCGCGATGCGGTGCGTGGGCCAGCCGACAACCTCCTTGCCGGCGATGCGCACGCTGCCCGCGTTCGGGCGCACGATGCTCATGATGCATTTCATCACGGTCGATTTGCCGGAGCCGTTCGGGCCGATCAGCCCGAGGATCTCGCCGGGCGCTATGGAAAACCCGATGTCATTGACGGCGACCAGACCGCCGAAGCGTTTGGTGAGGCCGGAGATCTCCAGCAGCGGCGCGGCCATCAACCGCCCCGCGGGCGCAGCGCGCCGAGGAACCCGCCGGGGAAGAACAGGATCACCACCAGGGCGACGGCGGAGACGACGAAGGTGGAAAGCTCTCCGAGCGGACGCAGGATTTCGCCCGCGACGATCAGAAAGATCGAACCGATGGCGGCGCCGAGGATGGTACGCCGCCCGCCGAGCACGGCGGCGATGATGAACTGCACGCCGACCGCGATATCCACCACCGTCCCGACCGAGGCTGTGCCGAGGTAGAAGATCAGCATCGCGCCGGACAGGCCGGAGAATAGCGCGCTGATGCAGAACGCCGCCATCTTGTGCTTGGCGACGTTGAAGCCGAGCGCCGCCGCCTCCGTCGCGTCCTGCCCGGACGCCTGCAAGATCAATCCGGCGGTGGAGCGCGAAAGCCCGAACAGCAACAGCCCGCTGATGGTCATGAAGCCGAGCGCGTACCAATAATTCGTGTGGTCATCGACCGAGAGCACATCGGGAACATCCATGCCGATCTCGCCGCCGGTGATGCCGGAGAACAGCACCAGCATGTTCTGCAACAGCAGCACGGCCACGAGTGTCACAAGGCCGAAATACGGGCCGCGCAGCCGCAGCGCCGGCACCGCGAGGATCGCACCGCCGAGCACCGCCATCGCCCCGCCCGCGATGAGGCACAGCCAGATCGGCGTACCTTCGTAGTGGTTCAGCATCGCCGCGGTGTAGGCACCCAGGCCGACCAGGAAGCTCGGCCCGAAATTCACCTCGCCCGCGAAGCCGAACAGCAGATCCCACGCCATCGCCGCGACCGCGTAGTAATACGCGACCGTGAGCAGGCCCAGGACGTAGCCCGACACGCCGAGCGGCAGCACATACAGCGCCACCAGCGCCACCAGCGCGAGCCAGGTGTTGCGCGACCTCAGCACCGGCTCACCTCCGCCCCAGCAGGCCCTGCGGCCGCAGATACACCACCAGGACCAGCAGCAGCAGCACCGGCACGCTGCGCACCGAGGGGGCGACCAGATACGCCGTCACCGTCTCCAGATAGCCGACCACATAGGCCGCGATCAGCGACCCGGAGACGCTTCCGAGGCCGCCCAGCACCACGATGGAAAACGCGCTCGCCGTCAGCGTGCCGATATTGTCCGAACTGACACCGAGGAACGCGCCAAGCAGCACGCCCGCGATTCCCGCCAGCACGCCGTAGATCGCCCAGACGGTGCGATGCACCGCCGACATCTCGAAGCCGAGCAGCGTCAGCCCACGCGGATTCATCGCCGCCGCCAGCAGCGCCTTGCCGCGCCGCGTGCGGTTGACCAGAAGCCACAGCAGCCCGATCACCACCCAGGAAATGGCGAAGGTGACGATCTCGTTGATCGGCGTGCGCACGCCGGCAAGGCCGACCACGCCCGGCACCAGCGGCAGCACCGTCTTGGGCGTGTTGGAAAACAGATAGGCCACCGCTTCCTGGATCATGATGCCCCACAGCAGCGTGCCGGTGAGCACGAAGATCTCCTTCTCGTCGCGCGGAATGGCGCGCGAGGTCTGGATCGGCCGGACCACGAGGAAATACGTCGCGTAGGACAGCAGAAACCCGGCGAGCACCCCGGCCGCGGCACCGCCGAAGCGGCCGAAGCCGAGCGATCCGGCGGTTGCCCAGGCGGTCACGGCGGCGACCACCATGATCGCGCCGTGCGACAGATTGAGCACCCCGGAGACGCCGAAGATCAGCGTGAACCCGACCGCGCCGAGGCCATACAACGCACTGATGGCGAAGCCATCGACCAGGATCTGCAGGGCGAGCATGCCGGGCGGCGCCGCCTGCCGGTCCGCGACTACTGCGGCAGCTTGACGAAGGCCGGGAACGTCAGCGGGCCGACGGCGACATCCTTCGGCCAGACGGTGACTTGCTTGCCGTCCTTCCACTCCACCAAAAGACCGGTGATGAAGCCCTTGCCGATCTTCATGCCGTGCGTGAACGCGCTGTCGCGGCCGAGATACTGGACACGTCCGATGGTGCCGACATAGTCGGTCTGCTCCATCGCATCCACCACCTTGTCCGCATCGGTACCACCGGCCTTCTTGAACGCCTCGGCAAGGATATAAACATCGTCATAGGCGGTGTAGCCGGCATAGGACGGCGTCACGCCGTATTTCTTCAGAAACGTCGCGGCAAAGGGGATGGTCTTCGGCGATACCGCGACATCGGGGGCCGAGACCATGTTGAACGCGACGCCATTGGCGGCACCGTTGGTGTCCTTCCAGAACGTGCTGGTGGTCGCCTGGCTCGACACGCCGAACATCGGGATCGGCACATGCTGTTCCGCCCACTGCACAGTGGGCTGCACGCCGATATGGCTGATGCCGGTGATGATGACATCGGGGTTCAGATCCTCGATCTTGTTGAACACCGGCGTAAAGTCCGTCGTGTCCGGCGAGACGCGGATATGGTCCAGCACCTTGAAGCCGATCTTGGGCAGGCACTTGAGGTATTCGGCGTCGAGCGGGATCGTCCAGGCGGCATCCTCGCTCATCACCACGGCGGTTTTCATCTTCAGCGGCCCGACCAGCAGGTCTGCGGCGGCGTCGCACACCGCGTCGGCGATCTGGGTCGAGGCGAGGTAGCCGTGGAAGACGTATTTCAGATG
>JAKBCB010000430.1 GCA_021808185.1 Pseudomonadota bacterium | reverse complement strand
ATCGTGACACTGGCATCCGCGTCCGCCGCCACCGTCGCCGCGCCGGCACCGCCGACATACGCGACCGGCCCCGCCGCCCAGACCAGCGCCCCGCCATCGCCGCCGCGCACCACGCCGCCGGCGGTGTCGGACACCACCGTGTCCACCCCGCCGCCGCCGTTCACCGACAGCGGCCCGGTGGTACCGAACATCAGCGAGCCGAGCGTGCCGGCCCCCACCACCTGCATGCCGCCGGCGCCGGCCACCACCGTGTCCGCGCCGGCCGAGCGGACGGAGGCTGCCGCATCGCCCACGAACAGCAGATTGCCGCCGCCCGAAAGGTCGTAGCTGCGCGCCCCGGTCCCCACCACGGTATCGCCGCCGCCGGCGAAGCCCAGGCCCTGGACCCCCTCCAGCACATCGACGACGCCATTCGCCCCGCGCAGGGTGGTCACTCCGCCCACCGCCGGCCCCGCCGCGTACAGCCCGTCCGCCGCCGCCAGCACCGCGACAGTGTTGCCGCCAGTGGCCCGCACCGTGTCCGCCGCGCCGTTCAGCGTCACCCGCCCGCCGCCAGCCGCGCCGACGAAGGTGTTGATGCTGGTGCCGTAGGCGATGCCGATGTTGTCGGTCATGCCGTCGGCGCTGCTGAACGTCCCAGGCCGGAGATCCACCGTCGCCGGTGCGGCGAAGCCGGACAGGTCGAGCGTGTTGCCGCCGCCCGCGTCCCACAGCGTCACCACCGGGGCCGCGTTTATCGCGAAGTCGAAGAACTGCCCCACCGGCCCCGCGATGTTGCAGTGAAAGCCGAACACCTGCCCGCCCGACAGCGGCGTGCTTGTCGGCATCCCGTACAGCCGTTGCGCCGCCAGGATATCGAGCGGCATCGGCGTCGTCGGCACCCGCGCGTAGCCATCCGCCGAGGCGCCCCAGTTGGCCCCGGGGTCGGCGTACTGGCTCGCGTATTTCGCCGCGTCGGTCGGGTTGATGTACGACATCAGCGACCATTGCCGGCTGTCCGTGGCGTTGAACTGCTGCGTCATCGGATCGACGCTGCCGTTGTACGGCCCGGCATGGAACAGCCCCAGCACATGCCCCAACTCATGCACGACGGTATCGACGCCATAGCCGCCATGGGCGGAAAAGCTGGCGAGCTGGCTGAACGAGGCGATGGCGGTGTCGAAGCTGGTATAGGCCCACTGCGTCGCGGGAATGCTGACGCTGCCATAGCTGCCGTTCGGCGCCGCGAAATTCGTATACACGCCGGCCTCGGAGCCGCCGGGGTTGTTCGCCGCGCCGTCGAGATAGAAATTCACCTGCGCGGTGGCGCCGCCGGCCGCCGGCGTGAAACCGATCCCGCATTCCGCCGACCACAGCGCCAGCGCCGCGACGAGGATGCCCGCCTCGGCGGCGGTGAAGCCGCTCGAAGGGTCGATGGCATAGGTCACGCTCGCCGGCGTCCCCGCCGCCCCGCCGCCCCATTTATGCGCCCAGCCATAGGTGTCGTACACCACGCCGTTGGCGTTCGGGTCCCACGACCAGCCGTTGTTCTGGATCAACAGCTTGCCGCTGGCACTCACGCCGGTCATGAAGCCGAGGCTCGCCTGCTCCTCGGCCGCCAGGGTACTTGTCGCAGCACTCATCCGCTTTCCGCCCGCCGCATCGCCCCACTGCATCGCCACGAATGTTGACAATTCCATGTTACGCAGGTGTTGCGTCTGGCCGGAAGCCCGGCATCGCGTGGGTTGACGGCGGCGCGCGGCACTTGTAGCCCGGTGCGGTGTCAACGGGATCACAGTCTCGCATTCGGTCGCTCGTGCGCGTCCGGGGGCGCTCATTCATGGCGCTGGTCCTGGTGCCGGAGGTGCCGCTCGCCGACTGGCTGAGCGGGCTGGACGCGCAGATGCGCCGCTCGCCGGCCTATTTCGCCGGCAAGCCGGTGGTGGTGGATCTGTCCGCTCTCTCCGATCAGCCGCATCTGGTGGCCGGGCTGATGGACGCGCTCGCAGCACGCGGCATCCGCGTGGCCGGCGTGGAGGGCCTCGCTCCAGACGCGGCGCTTGCCGCCTCGCTGCCCCCCGTGCTCGCGGGCGGGCGCACCGTGACCGAGGGCGTCATCCCCGACGCGCCAAGCGCCGAGCCGGAACAACCGCCAGCCCCGCCGCCGCCGGAACCGAGCTTCCTGCTGCTCGACCAGCCGGTGCGCTCCGGCCAGTCCGTGGTGTTCCCGCGTGGCGACGTGACCGTGGTCGGCCATGTCGGCTCCGGCGCCGAGGTGGTGGCCGGCGGCTCGATCCATGTTTATGGCACGCTGCGCGGGCGCGCCGTCGCCGGCATCGCCGGGCACGGCCAGGCCCGTATTTTCTGCCGCCGGCTGGAAGCCGAACTGCTCGCCATCGACGGGCTGTATCGCACCGCCGACGACATCGAGCCCGCGCTGCGCGGCAAAGCCGCGATGGCATGGCTGGAAGGCGACTCGATGCGTGTGGCAAGCCTCGACTGAGCGTACCGGTGCGCTGCGCGCTGGGGGCGGCGTTTTTTGCCCCCGAGGAGATTGAAAACGATGTCGAAAGTCCTGGTGGTGACGTCCGGCAAGGGCGGCGTGGGCAAGACCACATCGACCGCGGCGCTCGGGGCCGCGCTGGCGCAACTGGGCAAAAGCGTCGTCGTCGTCGATTTCGACGTGGGGCTGCGCAACCTCGATCTGGTGATGGGGGCGGAGCGGCGCGTGGTGTTCGACCTGATCAACGTCATCCAGGGCGACGCGCGGCTGGCGCAGGCGCTGATCCGCGACAAGCGGATGGACAATCTCTCCCTCCTGCCCGCCTCGCAAACGCGGGACAAGGACGCGCTCAGCGCGGAAGGCGTGGCCCGCGTGGTCGCGGAATTGCGCGAGAAATTCGACTGGGTGATCTGCGACAGCCCCGCCGGCATCGAAAAGGGCGCGACGCTTGCGATGCACCACGCCGACGCCGCCGTGGTGGTGACGAACCCCGAAGTCTCCTCGGTGCGCGACTCGGACCGCATCATCGGCATGCTCGATTCCAAGACGGCGAAAGCGGAAAAGGGCGAGCGGATCGAAAAGCACCTGCTGCTCACCCGCTACGATCCGGCCAGGGCGGCACGCGGCGAGATGCTGAAGGTCGAGGACGTGCTGGAAATCCTCTCGATCCCGCTGCTCGGCATCATCCCGGAGAGCGAGGAAGTGCTGCGCGCCTCCAACGTCGGCGCGCCAGTGACGCTGAACGCGCCGCAGAGCATGCCGGGGCGCGCCTATTTCGACGCGGCGAAGCGGCTGGTGGGCGAGACGGTGCCGATGGCCATGCCGGGCGAGAAGCGCGGGCTGATGAGCAAGCTGTTCGGCCGGAGGGTGGCATGAACCTGTTCAACTGGTTCCGCCCGCGCGAGAACACCGCCCCGGTGGCGCGCGAGCGGCTGCAAATCCTGCTGGCGCACGAACGCGCCATGGGCGGCGGCACCGACCTGATGGCGACGCTGAAGGAAGAAATCCTGGCCGTCATCGCCCGGCATTTTCCGCTGGAACGCGAAAAGGTGCAGGTGAAGTTCGATCGCGGCGATGCGTTCTCGACGCTGGAGATCGATATCGAGGTGCCGACGATCAATCGCGGCCCGGCCGGCGGTCGCGGGCAGGCCGGCGGCGCGCGCG
>JAKBCB010000429.1 GCA_021808185.1 Pseudomonadota bacterium | reverse complement strand
CAGATAGGCGACGCGGCCCGGGCGCAGCGACTGGCGCACCGTCTGACCTTTTTGCAGCGTGCCCGCCAGCACGGCCGCGTCCGCATACAGCGGCAGCGCGCTGCCATCCGCGCCCGGCCTGCCATCCGCGAGCGCCGTCAGCGCGCTGGCGCCGCTTTTGGGGAACGCGCGCGAACCCCAGCCGGGGGCGACGCCGCGCTGGCCGGGCTGAATCCAGATCTGAAAGATCCGCGTCGGTCCCGCTTCCAGGTTGTACTCGGCGTGCACGATGCCGGTGCCTGCGTGCATCACCTGCACATCGCCCGCCTCGGTGCGGCCCTTGTTGCCGAGGCTGTCCTGATGGGTGATCGCCCCCTCGCGCACGTAGGTGATGATCTCCATCTCCCGGTGCGGATGTGGGTCGAAGCCGGTGCCGGGCGCGATCTCGTCGTCGTTCCACACCCGCAGCCCGCCCACGCCCATGCGCGCCGGGTCGTGGTAGTGACCGAAGCTGAAATGATGCCGGGCGTTCAGCCACTCGTTCTGAAAGCGGCCGAGACGCTCGAAGGCTTGCACCTGAATCATCTGCCTCTCCTGTTATCGTTCGATGTCGAACGGTTCGGCGGAGAATTAGTGCTCGCCCTCCACGCCCGCAAGGCTTGCCTCCTCGGTCATGTGCGCGGCAGCAATGCCCAGCTTGCGCAGCAATCCGCCCAACTGCCCCAACTCCGCCGGGTCGAGCCCCGCCATGGCGCGGGCGATGTCCTCGGCGTGGCGGGGGAACAGGCCCTCGATCAGCTCCTGCCCCGCCTCGGTCAGTTCCACGCGCACCTGACGCCGGTCGGCCGCGGCGCGGACCCGGCGGACCAGGCCGCGGCCCTCCAGCTTGTCCACCACGTCCGTCATGTTGCCCGCACTGGTCAGAACCTTGCGGCCAAGCTCGCGGTGCGTCATCGGCCCCTTGTGCAGGATGCCCTCCAACACGCCCAGTTGCGTCAGGGTCAGGCCCTGCGCTCCCACCAGCGGCTCGACGCGGTTGACCACCGAACGGCTGGCCCGCATCAGCTTCACGTAGGCCTGGATCGCCTGCTCGACCGTCGGGTCGTTCACCCCGTGCATGGTCAGCGGTTCATCAGCACGGGCAGCGCCGCGTGTTCCAGCACATGCCGGGTGACGCCGCCGAGCAGCAACTGGCGCAGCCGGCTGTGCGAATACGCGCCCATGGCCAGCAGGTCCGCGCCGAACTCGGTCGCCGCCTTCAACAGGCCGGCACCGACCTCGCGATCGATCGGACGGAAGGTCGCGACCTCGGCGTGCACGTCGTGCAGGGCCAGATAGCTGGCCAGATCCGGTGCCGCCGGCCCGCGCCGCTGGTATTCGTCGGCCGCGAGGATCCGCACCGCCTCGGCCCGCACCAGCCAGGGCAGGGCCGCGTAAACAGCAGACGCCGATTCGGCGGTGCCGTTCCAGGCGAGACAAATCCGCCGCCCGATGTGCTCCGGCGCCGTTTGCGGCGCGATCAGCACCGGGTGGCCGGAATCGAACAGCACGGCATGCAGTGCCTCGGAGGACGACACATCGTCCGCCGCCTCCGGGTGCGGCACCACGGTGAGATCGGCGAGGCGCGCCTGTTGCGCCACCAGATCCTCCTCCCGCCCGGTCACGGTGGCGAAGCTGGCCGTCGCCCCGCGTTCGCCCGCGCGCGGTTCGCCCACCGTGACGCCGCGCGCGGCGATGGTGCGATCAAACATCGCGCGCACGGTGTTGGCCCGCGCGAGGCTGTCCGCCTCGGTCGCGGTCATCATCTCCTCGATCATGGCGCCGGACAGCCCCTCGCCGGCCAGCGGGGCCACGTCGCGGCTGTCCACCCGCACATGCAAGGCGAGCACATGCGCCTCCCAGGTGCGGGCGATGTCCAGCGCCGTGACCAGCGCCGCCTCGCCGGCGGCGTTGCCGGTGAGCGGCAGCAGCAACTTTCGGATGCTCATGGCTTCCCCCTAAACCGGACTATGCCAGTACTCTAGCACGACCGCACAGCGGTCGCATTGCGGACAAAACCCCGAATATGCGCAAGGGCGGCGTCGCGGTCACTGGCGTCCACCCGATGCCACGCCACGTCGCCCGGATCGGCGCGCAGCGTGCGGCGCAACACCTCGACGGTGGCGTCCGACGCGTCGCGGCCACGTTGCGCGATGCGCGCCTCCAGCACCGAAACCGGCGCATCCAGCCAGATCCCGACAAACGGGACGCCGCCGGCCGCCGCCGCGATGGCGACCCGGTCCGCCGGATCGAGGAACATCGCGTCGGCGATGGCCACATGCCCGGCGGCGGCCACCTCCGCCACCGCCCGGCGCAGCTCCGCCGCCACGGCCCGGTTTTCCGCCTCGGTGTACGCGGCATCGGGCAAATGCCGCTCGGGAGCCACGTTGTTGCGGCGTTTGCGCGTCTCGTCGCTGCGCAGCACCACGGCACCGGGCGCCGGCCCAAGCTCCGGCGCGATCATGCGCGCCAGGGTGGATTTACCGGTGCCCTGCACGCCGCCAATCGCCAGCACCATCGGAGGCGATGGATGCAGGTAGCCGAGGCTCATCGCGAGATAGGCGTGTGCCTCCTCGCCGCGGCCGCGCGCCGCCTCGACATGGGCGCGTACCATCGCCTTCTGCGCCATGAACAGCGGCAGCCCGGCCACCAGCGCCCAGTCGCCGGTGCGGGCGATGTAGCGGTTCAGCACCCGGTTCGCCGCGCCGCGACCGGCCCGGTGCTCCAGATCGACCAGCAGGAACGCGAGGTCGTAGGCCACGTCGCCGGTCGCGATCGCCTCGTCGAACTCGACCGCGTCGAACGGTACCGGCGCACCCTGCCACAGGCAGATATTGCCCAGATGGAGATCCCCGTGGCAGCGGCGCAGAAAGCCGCCGCCGGCGCGGGCCCGCAGCCAGTCGGCCCGGCGGGACAGTTCGCGTTGCATGGCCGCCTGCCACCGCGCCACCTCGGCCTCCGGCAGCCCGGCGGCGCGGGCCGAGCGGGCATCGCCGTCGGTCATCCATTGCTGGGCGGCCAACCCATCCCCCGCCAGCACCGGGGCTGCCGCCAGATATGCGGCCACCGCATCCCCGAGCGCATCGAGCAGCGGCGCGTCCAGCCCGCCGCGCGCGGCGATGGCGTCGAGAAAATCGCCTTCGGGCACCCGCGCCATGCGGACCACCCAGTCCACCGGCTCGCCGCGGCCGCCGAGCGCAAGGCTGCCATCGGGTTGGCGCATCACGGGGGACACGTCGCGATACATTCCGGGCGCGTGCGGCGCGTTCAACGCGAATTCCCGCAACGCGGCGCGGTGGCGTTCGGCCAGTGTGGAGAAATCCAGGAACGGCAGCTGCACCGCCTTGCGCAGTTTCCACACCTCGTCGGCACCGACGAAAACCGCCGAGATATGCGTCTCGATCGGCGCCCGCCCCCCGGCCAGGCGGCGCAAAAGCGCGGCCGTCGCGGCCTGCTCCGGCGGGATCATCGGCCAGACCTCGGGCGTGTGAACGATGTCACGGAAACAGCTTGCTGACGCCCCACCCGTTGCCGTCCTTGATGTAAATTGTCCGGTCGTGCAGGCGGAACGGCATGTCCTGCCAGAACTCGAACCGGGTGGGCAGCATGCGATAGCCGGACCAATGCGCGGGCCGTG
>JAKBCB010000015.1:12107-18774 GCA_021808185.1 Pseudomonadota bacterium | reverse complement strand
CGCGCGCGATCCATGGTTGCATCCGCCGCCCCGGACAGGGCAAGCAGGGCCATGGTCAAAGTGGAATTCTTCTCCGGCCCCGCGATGCTGCCGCATCTGCCGGCGCTGGCACGGCTGCGCATCGCGGTATTTCGCGACTGGCCGTATCTGTACGACGGCTCGCTCGCCAACGAGCAGACCTACCTCGCCGCCTTCGCCGCCTGCCCGCGCGCCGGCCTCGCGGTGGCGTTCGATGGGGATCAGGCGGTCGGCTGCTCCTCCTGCCTGCCGCTCGCGGACGAGGACGACAACGTCCGCGCCCCGTTCGAGGCGCGCGGCTGGGATGTCCGCCGGTTCTTCTATTTCGGCGAGTCGGTGCTGCTGCCGGCCTATCGCGGCCAAGGCGTGGGCGTCGCCTTCTTCACCGAGCGGGAGAAGCACGCCCGCGCCATCTCGGACTGCGATTTCGCAACCTTCTGCGCCGTGCAGCGCCCGGCCGACCACAAGCTGCGCCCGCCGGGCGCCGTGCCGCTCGATGCTTTCTGGCGCAAGCGCGGGTTCGTCCCCTCCCCCGGCCTCGCCTGTACGATGGCATGGAAGCAGGTGGACGGGCCGGAGAAAGTCACCAACACGCTCGCCTTCTGGGTCAAGTCGCTCACCGGGGCGCCCTTGCCGTGAAGCCGTTGCGCGTCGGAATGCTGCAATGGCAGATCCGCCCCTCCACCGGCCTGCCCGGCTGGGCGGCGCGGCTGGAGCGGGACGTGGCGCAGGCAGCGGGGCACGGCGCGCGGCTGCTGCTGCTGCCGGAATACGCGCCGCTGGAGATGGCGGCCGGCGCCACGCCGGACATCGCGGCCGAGTTGCACGGCGCCATCGAAGCCGCCCCGGCCGCCGTCGAGGCGGCGCGGGAGATCGCGTGGCGGCATCGCGTCTGGCTGGTTCCCGGCACGCTGCCGTTCCGGGCGGGCGATCACGTGGTCAACCGCGCCCCACTGATCGCCCCCAGCGGCCATGTCGCGTATCAGGACAAGCACGTCATGACCCGGTTCGAGGCCGAGGAATGGGGCGTGCGGCCGGGTGCCCCCCCTTCGGTGTTCGCGACCCCCTGGGGCCGCATCGGCATCGCCGTCTGCTTCGACGCCGAGTTCCCGCCCCTGGTGCGCGCCCAGGTCGAGGCCGGGGCGTGGCTGATCCTGGTGCCCGCCTGCACCGACACGCTGCACGGCTTCAACCGCGTTCGCATCGCCGCCGCCGCGCGGGCGATGGAGAACCAGTGCTACGTCTGCGTGGCGCCCACCGTGGGCGAGGCGCCCTGGTGCGGCGCGCTCGACCGCAATCGCGGCCATGCGGCGGCGTTCGGCCCGGTGGATCGCGGCTTCCCGGAGGACGGCGTGCTGGCGCGCGGGGCGCTGGACGCCGCGCAATGGGTGTTCTGCGACCTGGACCCGGCGCGGCTGGACGCCGTGCGGCGGGAGGGTGCCGTGCGCAACCACCTCGCCTGGCCCCCTGACCCGCCGCCCTGCCCCGTGGTCACGCTCGGATGACGCTGGTCTATCTGGTGGCCGGCGAGCACAGCGGCGACGTGCTGGGCGGGCGGCTGATGGCGGCGCTGAAACAGGCGCGCCCGGACCTGCGCTTCACCGGCGTCGGCGGCCCACGCATGGAAGCGGAGGGGCTGGTCTCGCTGTTCCCGATGCACGAACTGGCGGTGATGGGGCTGCTGGAAATCCTGCCGCGCATCCGCCACCTCCGCCGCCGCCTGCAACAGACCGCGACCGACGTTGCCGCCCAGCGGCCGGACGTGCTGGTGACGATCGACAGTCCCGGCTTTACCCTGCGCCTGCTGAAACAGATGCGCGGCCTCGGCATCCCGCGCGTGCAATACGTGGCGCCCCAGGTCTGGGCGTGGCGCGAGCACCGCGTGAAGAAATTTCCCGGCCTGTGGGAAAGCCTGCTCTGTCTGCTGCCGTTCGAGGTCGGCTTTTTCGCCGGCCATGGCCTGCCGGCCACCTTCGTCGGTCATCCGGTGCTGGAGTCCGGGGCGGACAAGGGCGACGCCGCCCGCTTCCGCGCCGCGCACGGCCTGTCACCCGATGCCCGCGTCGTGGTGCTGATGCCCGGCAGCCGGCGCAGCGAGGCGCCGAAACTGCTGCCCGTGTTCGGCGACGCCCTGGCGCTGCTCGCCGCGCGCGTGCCCGATCTGGTTCCGGTGGTGCCCGTTGCCTCGGCCGTCGCCGCGACAGTGCGGCGCGCCACCGCGCGCTGGGCGGTGCCGCCGGTGATCGTGACCGAGTTGCAGGACAAGCACGACGCCTATGCCGCCGCCGAGGCCGCGCTGACCAAATCCGGCACCTCCACGCTGGAACTGGCGCTGGCCGGCGTTCCGATGGCCGTCACCTACCGCGTCAACCCGCTCACCGCGATGGCGGCGCGGCGGCTCATCCGGGTGCCGCATGTGGCGATGGTGAACCTGCTCGCCGGACGGCTGGTGGTGCCGGAACTGCTGCAACAGGACTGCACGCCGGAGAAGCTGGCGGCGACGCTGCACACGCTGCTCACCGACCGGACGGCCGCCACCGCCCAGCGCGCGGCCTTCGCCGGGGTGATGGCAAGCCTCGCGGCACCCGGCCGCCTGCCCTCGGTGGCGGCGGCGGCCGAGGTGCTGCGGCTGCTGGAGGGGCGCTAGCTCCGCCCGTACGAATCCTCCAGCCGCTCGATGTCGTCCTCGCGCAGATCGGCGCCGGTCTGCACCTCGATGAACACCATGTCCTCGCTGCCGTGGTTGGCGATGCGGTGGATGTCGCCGAGGCCGATGCCGATGGACTCACCAGCGCGCAGGTCGATCGTGTCGGTGTTGCGCGTCACCCGCGCGGCCCCGGACACGATGGTCCATTGCTCGGCGCGGTGCTGATGGCGTTGCAGGGACAGAATGCCGCCCGGCACCACCCGGATGCGCTTGACGGCGAAGCCAGGCCCCGCGTCGATCACCGCCCAGTCGCCCCATGGGCGGCTGTCGCTTTGGCCTGCGGCGTAGTCGTTGCGGTATCCGGCAGTGCTCATCGCGCCCTCCGTGAAAGCGCGGCACCGTAGCGCGGCGGGGTGCGTGAGCGGTATTCCCCGGGCGCAGGACTGTGCCCGCGTTGTCGCGGCGGGCGGGGTTTCCTACACTGGTCCGAACGACGTGGAGGAAACCGAACGATGAAGCGATCCCTGCAAGCAGCCCTGCTTGGCTGCGGCCTGTTGACGGCCATGGGCGCCAGCCCCTCTCGCGCGGAAAGCCCAGCCTGCGCCGGCCTTCAGACGCGCTGGGATGCCACGAAGGCCGACTTGCAGACGCCGCAGGTCAGCGCCCTGCTGTTCGCCGCCGCCGACAACGGCTGCCCCAAGGTGGCCGAGACGCTGCTCGCCGCCGGCGCGCTGATCGAGGCGAAGGACCGCTTCGGCAATACCCCGCTCGGCCACGCGGCCCGCGCGGGACAGGTCGAGATGCTGCAAACCCTGCTCGCGCACGGCGCCGACATCGGCCACCGGAACCTCGGCGGCTCCTCGGCGCTGTTCCTGGCGATCGAGCGCCACCAGCCGGCCGCCGCCGCCTTCCTGCTGGCGCACGGGGCGGACCCCGGGCAGCCCGGCCGCTCCGGCGCCACCCCGCTCGCCGCCGCCGCCTTCGTGGGCGACGACGCGACGACGGCGCTGCTGCTGGCCCACCACGCCGACCCCAACACCCCCGACAGCACCGGAAAGCCCCCGATCGTCTATGCCGCCGGCAACGCCGATCTGGCGATCGTCACGCGGCTGCTCGCCAGCGGCGTGGCGGTGAATGCCCGCTACAACAACGACCTGACCGCGCTGATGTGGGCGGCCGGCTATGCGGACAACGCCACCGAGGCGGACGGCATCGCCGTGGTGACCTACCTGCTCGACCACGGCGCCAAGGTGGACGATATCGACAATCGCGGCCACACCGCGCTGATGATCGCCGCCGAGCGCGGCCACGCTGCCATCGCCAAGCTGCTGCTGGCGCGCGGGGCCAATCCGGCGATCAAGAGCCAGGACGGCAAGACCGCCCGCGATCTGGCGACGCAGCCGGACGTGAAGCAGGTGTTCCCCGCCCCGCCGGGCTGACCGGGAAAAGCCCCCTTCCCTGCGGGAGGGGGCGCCCGCCGCCTCAGCGCCGCGCGAGCCAGACGCCCGCGATCGCCACCGCGAAACCCGCGATCTGCACCGGGCTCAGCGCGTCGCCAAACAGGAAGAACGTCTCCAACGCCACCAGCGGCGGCACCACCAGCAGCAGCGCCGTCGCCCGCGCCGCGCTGCCGGTGCGCAGCATCCACAGCAGCAGCGTGGTACCCATCCCCGACAGCACCACGGCGGCCCAGCCCAGCGCCGCCCAGGCGCGCGCGTCGCCCTGCCAGTGGTCCTCCCCCAGCGCCAGCGCCAGCACCGCGCAGGTCACGGCGCCGCCCAGGTTCTGGATGGCGCTGGCGCTGCGCAGGTCGGCGGCGGCGAGCGAGGTTTTCTGCATCAGCGCGCCCGCCGTCATGCTGAGGATGGCCACCGCCGCCGCCGCCAGCACCATGGGTGAGCCGTACCCCGCGTCGCCCGCGGCCATGCGCGGCGCCATCACCAGCCCCACGCCCGCGAGCCCGATGAGCAGCCCGGCCCAGGTGGCGCGCCCGACCCGCTCGCCCAGCAGCCCCCATGCCGCCAGCGCCACCATCAGCGGCTGCACCGCGCCGAGCAGCGCCATCACCGAGGCCGGCAACCCGTGCGCCACCGCCCAGTAGCTGGGGCCGAGATACAGGCCGTTGATGAGCACGCCGGCGAGAAAATGCTGGCCGATGGCGCGCCCGCGCGGCCATGGCACGCCCAGCGCCCAGGCCACGCCCGCGAATATCAGCATGGTCAGCCCGAAGCGACTGGCCAGGAACAGGTTCGGATCGACCTCGCCGCGCACCGCGCGCGCCACGACGAAGCCGGTGGACCAGATCAGCACGAACAGCGGCGCGCCACCCACGCGCAGCGCCGCGTCGCGCGTCATCGCCATGGCGGCGCCCGGCGCGGGCCCTCAGCGGCCCGCGAGGTACTTCGCCAGCGCCTCGATATCGCTGTCCGTGTAGGTTTTCAGCAGCGCGACCATCCATGGGTTGTTGGTGCGCCCGCCGTCGCGGAACTGCGCCATGGTCTCGCGCAGATATTGCAGCCCTTGGCCCGCCAGACGCGGAGTGGTGCTGTCGCCCTGCCAATCGGCCATGTGGCAGCCCTTGCAACCGGCCGAATTGTCGATGGTCTCGGCATGGTGCGCCACATCGTCGGGTGCCGATGGCTGACCGAGAGCGGTCCACGGCTTGGCGGCGAAATACGCCGCAAGCTCCTTCATGTCGGGCTTTTCCAGGCCTTCGGCGATCGCCGACATGCTGACGTTCTTGCGGTTGCCCAGCTTGTAGTCGCGCAATTGCAGATAGAGGTAGCCTTCGTTCTGCCCCCAGATCACCGGGATGGACTTGTCCACCGGCACCCCGGCCTCGCCATGGCAGGCCGCGCACACGGCCGCCTTCTCCTCGATGGTGTCGGCCCGCGCGGGCAGGCCGGCCAGCAGCAGCGCGGCAAGGGCGAAGGCACAGGCGATCGTCTGGCGTGTCATGGCATATCCGCGGCAAGCGTGAGTCTGATGAGGGGAACTAGGGGCGGTGGATAAGACGCCAAGGGGCGGGACCGCAAGCGGCCCCGCCCCCAGGCCCCGTGTCGCCGCCAGGCTCAGTCCAGCGTGAAGGCGAGGATGTCGCTGCCGCGCTTGTAGTCGAGCTGGGTGTTACCGCCCGCGCCAACCACGATGTACTGCTTGCCATCGACGCTGTAGGACGAGGGCGGCGCGTTCACGCCGGCACCGGCCTGGAAGCGCCACAGTTCGGCGCCGGTCATCGAGTCATAGGCCTTGAAATTGCCGTTGCCCTCGCCGGTGAACACGAGGCCGCCGGCCGTGGCCAGGATGCCGCCGATCATCGGCTGCTCGGTCTTCACCTGCCAGGCGATCTTGCCGGTGTCGTAGTTCACCGCCGTCACGTTGCCCCACTGCTCCTCGGTCGGGATGACCTTGAAGGCGCCGCCGAGCCACAGCTTGCCGTTCGGGTAAGCGGCGTTCTCGACGTGGTAGGTCATCGGCTGGTGCAGGTTGATGGCGTAGGCAAGGCTTGCGTGCGGGTTGGTGGCAAGCGGCGACCATTCCACGCCGCCATTGGCGCCCGGCAGCATGCGCGCGCCGTCCTTGGTCGGCAGCACCCACATGTTCTCTTGCGGCACCATCGCCTCGGAGAAGCGGATCAGGTTGCAGTTCTTGCGGTTGTGAATGTACATGTGGCCGGTCTTGCCGGCGTGCAGCACGCCGGGAATGACCTTGCCTTCGTTGTCTTTCACGTCCACCAGAACGGTCGGGCTGACCGAGTCCAGATCCCACAGGTCGTGAGCGATATACTGGAAGTAGCAAGCCAAACGGCCGGTATCGAGATCGACCGACACAAGGCTGTCAGTGAACAGGTTATCGCCGGGCCGGACCGATCCGTCCAGATCGGGCGAAGGGTTGCCGACGACAAAGAAGATGCGGTTGGTCGCGGGATCGTAGGACGGATTCTGCCACACGCCGCCGCCAAGGGTTTTGTACGGGTCGCCGTTCTTGGCATACGCGGCCTTC
>JAKBCB010000015.1:0-12097 GCA_021808185.1 Pseudomonadota bacterium | reverse complement strand
TGTCGCGGTGCATGTCGCGGCCGGTTGCGTCCGTGGTCGCCCACACGCCCTGGCTGTTTTCCGGCGTGGTGTTGAACGTCCAGATCAGCTTGCCGGTCTTGGCGTCGAACGCCTTGACGAAGCCGCGGATGCCGTACTCGCCGCCGTTGGTGCCCAGCAGCACCTTGCCGTTGACGACGGTCGGCGCCATCGTTTCGCTGTAGCCGAGTTCCGGATCGGCAACCTCGGTCTGCCAGACCATCTTGCCGGTCTTGGCTTCCAGCGCGACCAGCTTGGAATCGAGCGTCGCCAGATAAACCATGTCGCCGGCGACGGCGACGCCGCGGTTGTTCGGGCCGCAGCAATAGGTGGTGATCGGGCCGAGCTTCTGCTTGTAGTGCCAGATCTCCTCGCCGGTGCGCGCGTTCAGCGCGTACACATGATCGAACGAGGTGGTGACGTACATCACGCCGTTGACCACGATCGGCGAGGTTTCCATCGACTCCTTGACGTCGGTCTGGAAGACCCACGCCGGATGCAGCCGCTGCACGTTGCCGGTGTTGATCTGGCTGTTCGGGTAGAACCGGGTCTGCTGATAATTGCCGTTGGTGTGCAGGAAGTTATTGCCGTCCGTGGCGGCGCGGTTCAGCAGATCCTGCGTCACCGTGTTCATGTCGCCATACTTGGCAGCCGTCCGGATTTCCTGCGCGCTGGCCGCGCCGGCCAACGCCACCGCAGCCGCGCCGGCCATAAGGCCCAGCAGTCCATGCTTCGCCATTCGTATCCCCCCTGTTTCAAGCCCGCCAAGCGCCGCACCGTCGCGCTCAGAAGTTGAAGTACGATAAATCCGATGTCGAACAATGGCAAGCTCCGCCATCGCGCCGCCTTGACATGACCGGCACCGGGCAAAAGGATGCCCCTCAACGAAATGGCCCGCGCCCGCCGAAGGCGCCGGACGATCACCCGGAGGGAACCGATGAAGACCATCAAAGGGCCGGCGATCTTCCTCGCGCAGTTCGCGGGCGACGCCGCCCCCTACAACACCCTGCCAGGCATCGCGCGCTGGGCGGCGGGGCATGGCTACAAGGGCATCCAGATCCCCTCGTGGGACGGCAGGCTGTTCGACATCAGGCGCGCCGCCGAAAGCCAGACCTACGCCGACGAAGTGGCCGGCATCTGTGCCGAGGCGGGGGTGAAGATCACCGAGCTTTCCACGCATCTGCAAGGCCAGTTGGTCGCGGTGCATCCGGCCTACGATTCCGCGTTCGACGGCTTCGCGGCGCCGGAGGTGCGCGGCAACCCGGCCGCGCGCACCGAATGGGCGGTGCAGCAACTGAAATACGCCGCCCGCGCCTCGAAGAACCTCGGCCTGAGCGCGCACGCGACGTTTTCGGGGGCACTCGCCTGGCCGTTCGTCTATCCATGGCCGCAACGCCCGGCGGGCCTTGTCGAACTCGCCTTCGACGAACTGGCGCGGCGCTGGACACCGATCCTGAACGCCTTCGACGAAGCCGGGGTCGATCTCTGCTACGAAATCCATCCCGGCGAGGATCTGCACGATGGCGCCAGCTACGAGATGTTCCTGGAGCGGGTGAAGCACCACCCGCGCGCCAACCTGCTGTACGACCCGAGCCACTTCGTGCTGCAACAGCTCGATTATCTGCAATACATCGACTTCTACCACCAGCGCATCCGCGCCTTCCACGTGAAGGACGCCGAGTTCAACCCGACCGGGCGCGGCGGCGTCTATGGCGGGTTCCAACCCTGGGTGGACCGCGCCGGCCGCTTCCGCTCGCTGGGCGACGGGCAGGTGGATTTCTCAGGTATTTTCTCCAAGCTCACGCAATACGGCTTCGACGGCTGGGCGGTGCTGGAATGGGAGTGCTGCATCAAGGACAGCGAACAGGGTGCCGCCGAGGGAGCGCCGTTCATCGCCAGCCACATCATCACCACCGCGAGCCGCGCGTTCGACGATTTCGCCGCCAGCGGCGTGGACGAAGCAGCCAACCGCAAACTGCTGGGGATCGGCTGACATGGCCATCGAGGGAAAACGCGACGGCGCGGTGTCGCGCCGCCTACGGCTCGGCATGGTCGGCGGCGGGCGTGGCGCCTTCATCGGCGCGGTGCATCGCCTCGCCGCCCGCATGGATGATCGGTTCGAACTGGTGGCCGGCGCGCTCTCGGCCGATCCGGATCGCGCGCGGGCGAGTGCGGCGGACCTGCGCATCCCGCCGGATCGCGCCTATGCCTCCTTCGCCGAGATGGCAGGCGCCGAGGCGGCGCGGCCGGACGGGATCGACGTGGTGGCCATCGTCACACCGAACCACATGCACCACGCCCCGGCGCGCGCCTTCCTGGAAGCCGGCATCCATGTGATCTGCGACAAGCCGCTGACCAGCACGCTGCCGGACGCGCTCGATCTGGAAAAGACCGTGGCGCAAACCGGGAAAATCTTCGGGCTGACGCACAACTACACCGGCTATCCCCTGATGCGGCAGGCGCGCGACATGGTCGCGGCGGGTGAGCTGGGCGAAATCCGCGTGGTGCAGGTGGAATACGCGCAGGACTGGCTGACCACCAGGCTGGAGGAGACCGGCCAGAAACAGGCCGAATGGCGCACCGACCCCACCCGCAGCGGCGCCGCCGGCAGCGTTGGCGACATCGGTACCCACGCGTTCAACCTCGCCGAGTTCGTCAGCGGCCTGACCACGGACACGCTCGCCGCCGACCTGACCGCCTTCGTCGAGGGCAGGGCGCTCGATGACAACGCCGGCATGCTGCTGCGCTTCGCCGGCGGCGCGCGCGGCGGGCTGTGGGCGAGCCAGGTCGCCGTGGGCCACGAGAACGGGCTGCGCCTGCGCGTGTACGGCAGCAAGGCCGGCATCGACTGGTCGCAGGAGGAGCCGAACGCGATGCGCTTCACCCGCTTCGGCCAGCCGCCGCAGCGCATCACCCGCGCCGGCGCCGGCGCCACGCCAGCCAATGCCGGCGCCGCGCGCATCCCCGCAGGCCACCCGGAAGGCTACCTGGAAGCCTTCGCTCAGCTGTACCGCGACCTCGCGGAACAGATCACCGCGCGGCTGGAACACCGCGCCCCCGATCCCGCGAGCCTGCTCGTCCCCGGCATCGCCGAGGGCGTGCGCGGCATGCGATTCATCACGGCGGCGGTGGCATCCAGCCACGCCGGCGCCGCTTGGACAAAGGTATAGACATCTCATGAGCGCGTTTTTCCCGGCCATCGCCCCGATCCGTTATGAGGGGCCGGCAAGCACGAACCCCCTCGCCTTCCGCCACTACGATCCGGAGCGGGTCGTGCTGGGAAAGCCGATGCGGGAGCATTTCCGCTTCGCCGTCGCCTACTGGCACACGCTGTGCTGGCCCGGCAGCGACATGTTCGGCCCCGGCACGTTTTCCCGGCCGTGGCAGGCGGGCGACAGTTTCGAGCACGCGGTGCGCAAGCTGGATGTCGCGTTCGAATTCTTCAGCAAACTCGGCGCGCCGTTCTTCTGCTTTCATGACGTGGACGTGGTTCCGCTGGGCGAGACCCTGCGCGAAGGCTGGGCCAACATGGACCGCATGGCGGACCTGATGGCCGGCAAGATGCAGGCGACGGGAACAAAACTGTTGTGGGGCACGGCGAACCTGTTCTCCCACCCGCGCTACATGGCTGGCGCCGCGACCAACCCGGACCCCGCCGTGTTCGCCTACGCCGCCGGGCAGGTACAGAAAGTGCTGGAAGTCACCCACCGGCTGGGCGGCGCCAACTATGTGCTGTGGGGCGGGCGCGAGGGTTACGACACCTTGCTCAACACCCGCATCGGGCAGGAACTGGACCAACTCGGGCGCTTCATCTCCCTGGTTGTCGAGCACAAGCACAAGATCGGCTTCACTGGCACGATCCTGATCGAGCCGAAGCCGTGCGAACCCACAAAACACCAGTACGATTTCGACAGCGCCGCCGTCGCCGGCTTCTTGCGCAAATACGGGCTGGAAAAGGAGGTCAAACTCAACGTCGAGGTGAACCACGCGACGCTGGCCGGCCATACCTTCGAGCATGAATTGTCGTACGCGGCCTCGCAGGGGCTGCTCGGCAGCATCGACGTCAATCGCGGCGATCCGCAGAACGGCTGGGACACCGACCAGTTCCCCAACTCGGTGGCGGACTGGACGCTGGCGATGCTGGAAATCCTGCGCGCCGGCGGGCTGGGCAATGGCGGGTTCAATTTCGATGCGAAGATTCGCCGCCAGTCCATCGATCCGGCGGACCTGTTCCATGGCCATGTCGGGGCGATGGATCTGTGCGCCCGCGCCCTGCTGAACGCTGCCGCGATCATCGAGGACGGCACGCTGGACCGCTTCGTGGCCGACCGCTACGCCGGATGGGGCACGGGAATGGGCGCCGAGATGCTGGCCGGCAAGCTCTCGCTCGCGGACATCGCCAAGGCCGCGCACGACGCCCCGGCCCCGACGCCGAAATCCGGGCGGCAGGAGTATCTGGAGAATCTGGTCAACCGGTTTTCCTGACGCGGCGGCGGCGAGGGCGCGAATCATTTCGGACTCGTGTGGGAGTGTGCCAGACTATGCGGATGTCGAAGCGATTGGCGCCGAAGTTTGGCATCTCCCTCAGTTCGGATTTCGGACTGTGCTGCTCGGCCGGAAACTGACGGTCGTGCTTCCCGCCTACAACGCGGCGCGAACGCTTGAGCGCACCGTCGCCGAACTACCGCGCGACATTGTGGACGATATCATCCTGACGGATGACTACAGCAGCGACCAGACGGTCGCCCTCGCCGGTCGCCTTGGCCTGCATACCATCCGCCACGACAGCAATCGTGGCTATGGCGCTAACCAGAAGACCTGCTACGCAGCGGCGCTCGCCCGAGGTGCGGACATCGTGGTCATGATCCATCCGGATTACCAATACTCGCCCCGGTTGGTCGCGGCGATGGCATCGATGATCGCATCCGGACACTACAATGTGGTGCTTGGATCGCGCATCCTCGGCAATGGAGCGCGCGCCGGCGGTATGCCATTGTACAAATATGTTGCCAACCGCGCTCTTACTTTTGTGGAGAACCTGCTGTCCGGACAGAAATTGTCCGAATATCATACTGGATACCGTGCCTGGGACCGCGCCGTGCTTGAACGTCTGCCGATCATGCGATGCTCCGACGACTTCGTGTTCGACAACCAAATGCTGGCCCAGGCGATCCGCCAAGGCTTCGCCATCGGCGAAATCTCGTGCCCGACGCGGTACTTCGACGAAGCGTCCAGCATCAATTTCAGCCGCAGCGTCGTATACGGGGTCGGCGTGCTGCGCACAGCGACGTCTCTGTGGCTCGACCGTTGCGGCGTTCGGGCATTCCCGCTGTTCGCCGACGGGCCGGAGGGGCGGCTGCCGCATGGAACCGAACCGATGAGCCACGGTACCAGCCCCTGACGCCACCGTGATCGCCTTCGGGTCAGATATCGTTCAGGATATAGACATCGAAATTTTCGTCGGTAAGCGTCGCCACCGACCGGCCGAGCAATCGCGTCGATGTCTGGAAGGCACGAATGTCCTCTGGCGTGAGCGACAATTCGCCATTGAGCCCTTCCGATACCACCCTGGCCGGTGCCGCCGGATCGAGTTTTTGCTGCAACAGAACGATGACGGGGCGACGCATTGCCGCCTGGATCGCCCGCGCCTGTGCGAGAATATCGCCAAGACCGATCCGTGACGAACTGCCGCGAGCATAAATTGCATATTTGGCGTAGCGTCGATCCCGTATAAAATATAACTTGTTAGAGATATAATATGGCAAACTATCAAGAACGTAATCCGGATCGGCCAGGATAACGGCGCCTCGCAATTCTTTATGCTTGGATAGCATCATGCTAAAATTCATACTTTGACTTTCCTGATATTCTCCCCCGACGATATTTATCACGTCCCTGAAGCCACTTGGTATTTGAATGACAAGAAGAATAACGAATGAAACGTATCCGATCTTCGTTGCCGTCGTGACGAACCGTGCTCGCGTTGGCTGGATCGTCGATCCACCAGTTTGACCATCGCGTGCCGCAATCCAATACATAGCGACGAGAAACGCGAGCCATAGCGCTTCGTGTCGGTAGGATCCCGGGTAGACCAGTTGGAAGAACAGGGAGAGTCCAAACAACGCCGTCAGACACCCGACAAGGGCGGCTGGACGCCTGGCAAGACCAAGCGTACAGCCGATCAACAACAGCGACAGCAAGACATACCGGACCAGAAGGACGACTTCGTTGAATGGCGTATGTTGTTCCGACAGCAGCGCGATTGGCGGCCCACCCACAAGATGCTCGTAAGAGACGATGGGCAGGAACATCGCTAGGGAAATCCGCGTCGCCAGAAACCCTTCCGGCTGATGTATCACCACCGCGTCAACCAACGGCGAATAGAGCGTCCACCCCGCCACCGCGCAGCCGACTCCGGCGATGCCCGCGTTCATCAGGAAGACTTTGATATCCGCCGTCGGTTGCTCGCCGCCACGATAAAACACATCGAGATACCAGAATATCAAAAATGCGAATACTATAACGTCTGAATGAGCGTTGCAGTTTGCGAGGATGGCCAGCACGATGCCGATAACAATGCCCCGGCGCCGATACCGTTCGTATGCGGCCGCCAAGACGAACAGCAACAATATGCTGATGCCGTAATTTCGGGCCATTACTGAATATTCGTAAATTGCGCCGCGCCCGAAAAACAGGAGCGCGAGCACCGGCAGCGCAAACGGCGACCATGCCACCAGCGCCAGCATGGTTACGGCCGCGACGCCGAAGGCGACGCCCTGGAGCACCTGCGGAATGCCGAACAGCGCGTAGGCGCCTCGCAGCAGCAAATACCAGACCGCCGGGTGGCCCTCGCCGTGCAGTCCGTGAACCATCGCCGGGATGTCGTCGCCTTGCAGGGCTATCGACAACGCCCGCACTTCGTCGCGCCACACCACATGATGCAAGGCCCCGAGCAGCACAACGACGAGCCACAGCGCGAACAAGCCGCCGACGGCGACTTCATGGCGCGGCCCGCCGGCACGGCGATAGATCAGTTCACGCAGCCTCACACGTGCCATGCCGGGACGGCTGCGCTACCAGGAAGGGTCAAGAGTAGCGGGCTGCGGGGCGGCGGGGGGCCGCGTCCCCCGTGGAACCCATGCTGGCCCGGCCATGCTGGCTCCCGTGCTGGCGAACCAATCGACCAGCCACCGCCCCGATCCGGGTAACGCGAGCCGTCCCTCCCCGAACCATACCAGCAAGGCCGGCACACCGCACACCACATTGCCCGCGCCATACAGCAGCGACAGCGCCAGCGCCGCGCCGGGGGCTACGCCGACATGGCCGAGCAGGACGACGAACATCCCCTCCCGCACGCCCCAGCCACCGAACGAGATCGGCAGCGTGGTGGCCAGCGTCACCGCCGGCATGATGGCCAGGAAATCGGCGGCGGTGGCCGGCAGGCCGAGCGCGCGGCCGAGCAGGAACGCGGCGAGGGCGAAATTGAGGTTGCTGACCAGGCTGCTCAGCGCGAGCGCGCCCCCCCAGCGCGACAGCACGAGGCGGCGCGTTGTGGGCGCCGCCGCCGCGAGGGCGCGCCAGGGGCGCAGCCGCGACAGACCGAGGTCGATCTTGTCCGCCGTCATCAGCGCCGCCAGTCCGGCAATCCCCGCGAGCAGCAAGGCCGCGCAGACCCACACCGGCCCGGCCTCGCCGGTGCGCGCGGCCAGCAGCGGGGCGGCCGCCAGGGCCAGGACCAGCAAGGCCAGCACCATGAAGACCCGCTCAAGGAACACGCTCTGCACCGTCGCCGCCAGATCGTGGCCGCGCCGCACCGCGAGCCAGACGCGCACGCCGTCGGCCGCGACCGAGGGCAGCACCTGTGCCGCCACCGCGACGGTGGAGAAGATCGCCGACAGCGACCCGAGCCGCGCCGGCTGGCCGATGCCGCGCAGCGCCGCCCACCAGCGCAGGCCGCCGAGCAGCGGAATGGCCAGGAACGCCGCCCCGGCGATGGCGAGGCCGGAGGGCGAAGCGGCGGCGAGGCCGCGCCCGAGGCCCGCCGGATGGACATGCAAGACCACCCCCGCGAGCACCAGGACGCTGAGCGTGATCTTGGCGGCCAACGCGAACCAACGGCGCCAGGGGCGCCCTGCTCTGCTCATGCCGTGCAACCCGATATGCCGAGGCGGCTGCGGTCAGCCGGATCGAATTTCGAGATTTTCATATAATTTTGCTCGAATTCTGTCAATACGGCCCCAACCGGCGGCTGATGGCGCATCGGCGGCCGCGCTCCGTTCGTATCTCGCTTGCAATTCTCATCGCATGAGGTAAAAGATAAAAAATTGAAACCGGCAAGGAGGTCATGTGCGATGTCGGTCGTGTGCATCGGCGCCGGGCCGGCTGGACTGACAGCGGCCTATCTGCTGAGCAAGGAAGGCGTTCCGGTCACCGTGCTGGAGCAAGACCCCGATTATGTCGGCGGCATCTCCAGAACCGCGACCTACAAGGGCTTCGCCTTCGACATCGGCGGCCACCGCTTCTTCTCCAAATCGCGCGAAGTCGAGAATTTGTGGACGGAATTGCTAGGCGACGACTTCCTGGAACGCCCGCGCAAGTCCCGCATCTTCTACCGTGGCAACCTGTTCGACTATCCGCTGCGCGGCATCGATGCGCTGCGCAAGCTGGGACCGATCGAGGCTGGGTTGTGCATGCTGTCCTATGTGCGCGCCCGCGTCCGGCCGGTGGCCAACCCGCGCAACTTTACCGAGTGGGTGACCAACAAGTTCGGCCACCGCCTGTTCGAGATCTTCTTCCGCACCTACACCGAGAAGGTGTGGGGCATGCGCTGCGAGGACATCTCCGCCGACTGGGCGGCGCAGCGCATCAAGGGCTTGTCGCTGTCCAAGGCGATCTGGCACGCCCTGGTGCCGCCCAAGGCAGGCGCGCCGCGCGAAACGACCATCAAGACGCTGATCGACAGCTTCCGCTACCCGCGCCGTGGCCCGGGCATGCTGTGGGACGCGGCGGCGCCCCGGGTGCGCGCCAATGGCGGCGCCGTGCTGCTCGGCCGCACCGTCGTCGGCATCACCCGCACGCCCAGCGGCGGCTGGGAGGTACGGGCGCGCGACCACGCGGGCGAGGAGCAGGTTTTCGCCTGCGAGCATGTGATCTCCTCGATGCCGATGCGTGAGCTGGCCTCCGCCGTGCAGCCTGCGTTACCACCAGACGCGACGCAGGCGGCGGCGGGGCTGCGCTATCGCGACTTCCTTGTTGTCGCGCTGATGGTCAAGGAACGCCACCAGTTCAACGACAACTGGATCTACGTGCACGACCCCAAGGTGAAGGTTGGCCGCATCCAGAACTTCAAGTCATGGTCGCCGGAGATGGTGCCGAACCCGGAACTGAACTGCTACGGCCTGGAATATTTCTGCTTCGAGGGCGACGGGTTGTGGAACACCTCCGACGCCGAGCTTGTCCGCCTGGGCAGCGAGGAACTCGTCCGCCTCGGCCTCGCGCAGCCGGGCGACGTGCTGGACGGCACCGTGGTGCGCCAGCCCAAGGCATATCCGGTGTACGACGATGTGTATCAGCAGCGGGTGCAGACACTGCGCGCCGAATTGGAGACCAATTACCCCAACCTGCATCTGGTTGGCCGCAACGGCATGCACAAATACAATAACCAGGATCACGCGATGATGACCGCGATGCTGACGGTGCGGAACATCCTCGCCGGCCGGAAGATCTATGACGTGTGGCAGGTCAACCAGGACGCCGAATACCACGAGGGCGGCACCGCCGGGCAACGCGAGGATCTCGGCCAGGCGGCGGCCGCGCAAGGCGGCGGGCGGCTGGTGCCGATGCGGGCGTAACGACAGCCGAAGGACACCGCCATGCTCGTCGTGACCACCGAGAGCGTGCCCGGCCATCAGGTGCGCCACATGCTCGGCCAGTGCTTCGGTGTGGTGGTGCGCAGCCGTGGCCTGGGCGGCAACATCGCCGCCGGCCTGCGCAGCCTCGTCGGCGGCGAGATCACCGAATACACGCAGATGCTGGAGCAAGCGCGCCGCCACGCGCTCGACCGCATGGTGCTGAACGCGACCGCGATGGGCGCCAACGCCGTGGTGATGATGCGCTTCGATTCCTCGGAGATCGGCCAGACCATGAGCGAGATCGTCGCCTACGGCACCGCCGTCATCCTCGACCCGCCGCCCGTCTGAGCCAATACGAGCCTGAGCCGATGCGCGCTGCCCTTGTCGCCATCGGCACGGTGTTGCTGGCAGCGGTCGCGGTGGCGTTGCTGCTGGGCGCCCCGGCGCGCGCGATGCTGGTGCCCGGTGTGTTCGCGGCACTGCTGCTGGTCGGCACGCTGTTCGAGCGGCGGCACTACAAGCCACTCGCCGATGAGCCGCCCACCGGCCCCGGCTGGCGGCCGACCGAGGAACGCTTTGCCGACCCGACCAGCGGCGCGCTGATCACGGTCTATCACAACGCGCGCACCGGCGAACGCCGCTACGTGCGCACCGGGCGCACATAGCCGATCAGGCGTCGATCGCCTCGGCGTGGTGGCACGCCACCAGATGCCCATCGAGCGGGCGCAGCGCCGGTGCCTCCGCCGCGCAGCGTGGGTCCGCGTGCGGGCAGCGCGTGGCAAAGGCGCAGCCGGGCGGCGGGTTCAGCGGCGAGGGCAATTCGCCGCGCACGACTTCGGTGTGCTTGCGCTCGCTGGGATCGACCGAGGGTGTCGCCGCCAGCAGCGCGCGCGTGTACGGGTGGCGTGGCCGCGCGAACAGGCTCGGCTTCGGCGCGTGCTCGGCGGTGCGGCCGAGATAGAGCACCAGCACGTCATCGGCGATGTGGCGCACCACCGACAGGTCGTGGCTGATGAACAGGTATGCGAGGCCCAGTTCCTCCTGCAAATCCATCATCAGGTTCAGCACCTGCGCCTGGATCGACACATCGAGCGCGGACACCGGCTCATCCGCCACCACCACGGGCGGGTTGAGCATCAGCGCGCGGGCGAGAGCGATGCGTTGGCGCTGACCGCCGGAGAACATGTGCGGATAGCGGCCGAAATGGTCCTGGCGCAGCCCGACCCGGTCCATCATCGCCCGCGCCGACGCCTCCCGCGCGCGGCGGTCGCCACGGCCGTTGATGACCAGCGGTTCCATCAGGATCGAGCCGACCGTCTTGCGCGGGTTCAGCGAGCCGTACGGGTTCTGGAACACCATCTGCACGGACAGCCGCAGCGCCCGGCGGGCGGCGGCATCCACCTCGGCCGTGGGCTTGCCGTCGAGCAACAGGTCGCCCTCGGTCGGCGGCTCCATCAGGGTCGCCACGCGCGCCAGGGTGGACTTGCCCGAGCCGGATTCGCCGACGATGGCCAGCGTCTTGCCGCGATCCAGGGTGAACGAGACGCCGTCCACCGCCTTCACCAGCCCGCGCGGGCGGAACATGCCGCCGCCGACCGGGTAGTGGCGGCGCAGATCGCGCGCCTGCATCGCCGCCGTCATGCCGACACCTCCGCGCCCGCCGGGACATCGAGCGGATAATGGCAGCGGGCGCGGCGGCCGGGCGGGCCGTCCAGCACCGGCACGCGGGCGATGCAGCGTTCGGTGGCGAAGCGGCAGCGCGGATTGAACAGGCAGCCCTCCGGCCGGTCGGCGATGCCGGGCACCACGCCGGGGATGGTCGGCAGCCGCCTGCGGCCGATGGCGCGCTCCGGCAGCGCCTCCAGCAACGCCGCCGTGTAGGGGTGGCGCGGGGCGGCGAACAATGCCTCGGTCGGCGCTTCCTCGACCATCTGGCCCGCGTACATCACTTGTACGCGATGCGCGGTCTCGGCCACCACGCCCATGTCGTGCGTGATGAGGGCGAGCGCCATGCCGCGCTCGCGTTGCAGGTTCACCAGAAGATCGAGAATCTGCTTCTGGATGGTCACATCCAGCGCCGTCGTCGGCTCGTCCGCGATCAGCATGCGCGGGTTGCAGGCAATGGCCATCGCGATCATCACGCGCTGGTTCATGCCGCCGGACATCTGGTGCGGAAACGCGCCCATGCGCGAGGCCGGCGCCGGTATGCCCACCTGGTCGAGCAATTC
>JAKBCB010000428.1 GCA_021808185.1 Pseudomonadota bacterium | reverse complement strand
CACCATCGGCACCGGCGGGCATTCCGTGGTCGAACTGCTCGCGCGCACCTTTGCCCCGGCGCTGATCGGGCGCGAGGCGGGGATGGTTGAGCAGATCTGGCGCGATCTGCTGTTTCGCACGCACGCCACCTCGGTCGGCGCGATCACCTCGCTGGCGTTGGCTGCGGTGGATACCGCGCTGTGGGATCTGCGCTGCCGCAAGGCCGGGCTGCCGCTGCACGTCATGGCGGGCGGCGCGCAGGAGCGGGTGCGGCTGTACACGACCGAAGGCGGCTGGCTGCACATCGACACCGACGCGCTGGTCGCCGACGCCCTTCAAGCCAAGGCGGACGGGTTCGGCGGCAGCAAGATCAAGGTGGGCCGGCCGATCCACGAGGATGTTTCCCGACTTGCCGCCGTGCGTGAGGCGGTGGGGCCGGGCTTCGAGATCTTCACCGACGCCAACCAGGCATTCACCGTCGATGAGGCGATCCGCCGCGCGCGCCACTACACGGCGGCGGATATCGGCTGGTTCGAGGAACCGCTCACCGCCGACGACCTGAACGGCCACGTGCGGCTGTCGCAGTCCACCACCATCCCCATCGCGGTCGGCGAAAGCCTGTATAGCCACCTGCATTTTCGCGAATACCTGCAAGCCGGTGCCTGCTCGATCGTGCAGGTGGACGTGGCGCGCATCGGCGGCATCACGCCGTGGCTCAAGGTCGCGCATCTGGCGGAGACGTTCAACGTGCCGGTGTGCCCGCATTTCCTCATGGAACTGCATGTGGCCCTCTGTGCCGCGGTGCCGAACGCGCGCTGGGTGGAATACATCCCGCAACTCGACGACCTCACCACCGAGCGGATGAAGATCGAGTCCGGCTACGCGGTGCCGTCCTCGGCGCCGGGCCTCGGCATCGCCTGGGACTGGGACGAGATCCGCGCGCGCACGGTGGCGGGCACGACGCGCGATGTGCGGGCGGGGGCGTGATGCAGCGCATGGGCATGTGCCTGCGGCTGAAGCCCGGCACGGTGGAGGAATACAAGCGACTGCACGCGGCGGTGTGGCCCGGCGTGCTGGCGCGCATCACCGCCAGCAACATCCGCAACTACACGATCTTCCTGAAGGAGCCGGAGAATATCCTGTTCGCTTATTGGGAATATCACGGCACGGACTTCACCGCCGACATGGCGGCGATGGGCGATGACCCGGTGACACGCGACTGGTGGAAAATCTGTAGCCCTTTGCAGGAACCGTTCGAGACGCGACAGCCCGGCGAATGGTGGGCGATGATGGAGCCGGTGTTCCACACCGACTGAAGGAGAGTGCGATGACCAAGACGCTGCGGGTCGCCGTCCGCCGCTTCGGTCCGTTCGAAAGCGGCATCGTCAAGCAGTTTTCCGATTTCTGCCGGGCCAGCGGTATCGACGCGGGGATCGAGGCGGTGCCGTTCGATCTGAACCCGCTGCACGAAGCGCTGTTCGAGCACCGCGAACTGGCGACGGGCGACTGGGATCTGGCATTCCTGTCCACCGACTGGATCGCCGAGGCGCAGGCGGCCGGGCTGATCGAGGATCTGGCGCCGTTCATGGCGCGCCGACCGATCGTGGATTTCCCGGATGCCTGGAGCCCCTCGCTGGTGAACCTGCAACGCTTTGCGGGCGGGTTCTGGGGGATGCCGTATCATGACGGGCCGCAATGCCTGATCTATCGCCGTGACCTGCTGGCGAAAGCAGGTCTCGATGTGCCCCGTAGCTGGGCGGACTTTCATGCCGCCGCACGCAAGCTGCATGATCCGGCAAACGGCGTCAGCGGCACCGTGCTGGCGCTTTTCCCCGATGGACACAACGCGTTCTACGATTTCTGCATCCATCTCTGGACGCGCGGCGGGGCGCCTTTCGATGCGGCGGGCAGGCCGCAGATCGCGACCGCCGCTGGACGAGCCGCGCTCGATTTTCTGCGGGAACTGGCGCGCGACGCGGGCGCGGTGGCGCCCAACCTGCACGAACTGGACAGCGTGAAATCCGGCCTGCTGTTCTGCGAGGGCAAGGTCGCGATCATGGCGAACTGGTTCGGCTTCGCGGCCCTCGGCGAAAGCTGGACCGAAAGCCGCGTCGCCGGCCGCGTCGATATCGCCCCGCTGCCCGCCGGCCCCGGCGGCGCCAGTGTGTCGCTGAACGTGTTCTGGATGCTGGCGATGGCGCGCGGCTCGACACAGAAGGACCTCGTGTGGGACTTCATGCGTCATTGCGCGACGCCCGCGATGGACAAGCTGACCACCACTGAAGGTGCCATCGGCGTGCGTCGCTCCACCTGGGCGGATGCCGAGGTGAACCGCGCCGTGCCCTACTATCACAAGCTCGAAGACCTGCACGCGCACGCCCGCGAGTTGCCGGTGCATCCGCGTCTGTCGGCCATCGCGCATGTCATCGACGCGATGATGACTCAGGCCACCACCACAAGCCGCCCGACCGCCGAACTGCTCGCGGCGGCGCAGGCGGAGATCGAGAAGATCGTCGCATGACCCTCGATCCGCTCGCGCTGCCGCAAACCTGGCCGATGCCCGCCACGCCGCGTCCGATCGTGGTTCTCGGGGCCGGTGGGATCGTGCAGGACGCGCATATGCCGGCTTACCGGAAGGCAGGATTCCCGGTGGTTGGCGTATTCGACATCGACGCCGCGCGCGCCGCCGCGTGCGCCGAACGCTGGGGGATGCGCGCCTATACATCGCTCGCGGAGGCGGTCGCGGAGCCGGGAGCGGTGTTCGATCTGGCGACCCCGCCCGGGGCGCATCTGGACCTGCTGCGTGCGTTGCCGGACGGGGCGGCGGTGCTGATCCAGAAGCCGATGGGCCGCACGCTCGATGAAGCCACCGCCATTCTGCGGCTGTGCCAGGCGAAGCGGCTGATGGCGGCGGTGAATTTCCAGCTTCGCTTCGCGCCGATGGTGCTGCCGCTGCGCGCTGCCATCGCGCAAGGCGCGCTCGGCCGCGTGGTGGATGTGGAGGTGCATCTCAATCTCGTCACGCCCTGGGCGTTGTTCCCGTTCCTGAAGGGTCTCGACCGTGTCGAGATCGCGGTGCATTCCATCCATTACCTCGACCTGATCCGCGCGGTGCTGGGCAACCCCGTGGGTGTGCACGCGCGCACGCTTGGCCACCCGAATCATGATCTGGCGCAGACCCGCACCGCCGCGATCCTGGACTTCTCCCCTGACGTACGCTGCGTGATGTCGATCAACCACGATCACGATTTCGGCCGCCGCTTCCAGGACGCAATGATCCGCTTCGAGGGCGACAAGGGTGCCTCCGTGATGAAGCTCGGCCTGTTGCTGGATTACCCGCGCGGCGAGCCGGATGAGCTGTGGCTCAACACCGGGGGCGACTGGGTACAAGTGCCGCTGTCCGGCGGCTGGTTCCCGGATGCGTTCGTCGGCCGCATGGCCAACCTGCAACGCTTCATGGCGGGCGAGGACGCTACGCTGGAAAGTGCCGTGGCGGACGCTTGGCACACGATGGCGCTGGTGGAAGCCTGTTTCCGCGCGGCCTCCACGCCGGCCACGCCGGTTCCCGAAGCCCCCTGATCGACCGCGATGCCACCTTGTGGCATCCTCGCGCCAGTGGAGCGCGGGCGAGGGCGGCATGACGGTCATCAGGCAGGGCGAGCACATCCATTTCAGCCGCGCGG
>JAKBCB010000427.1 GCA_021808185.1 Pseudomonadota bacterium | reverse complement strand
CAGCACATCCAGGAAATGCCGCGTGGAGCGGGCGAAGCTGTTGCCCCAGTCGCTGTCGAGGTTGTGGAAGGCGCGCACCTCGCCGTCGCGGTACAGCGTCAGCACCGGCTCGTCGATCATCCGGTCGGAACAGCGCGTGACGGTCAGGATGCCTTCCTCGCCCTGGATTTCGAAGCGCTCGGCGTCGGCGTAATAGTCGGTGCGCAGCGTCATCTTCAGCGCGAGCGAGACATCCCACATGCCATGCACCGGCGGGTCGGCGTGGCGCCATGTCAGCGTCGCCGGCGCGTCGTAGATGCCGGATGCGGTCTCGGTGCGCTCGATGCGGGCGAACCCGTCGCGCACGTCGCCGAACAGCCACAGCGCGACGGCCATCATGTGGTGGCCGTGGTCGAACACCATCGGCCCGCCGCGCCCCTCGGCCGCGAGCGCATGGCGCCAGCGGCTCGCCGCTTCCGGCACCGTCCAGGCCTGCGCGCGGTCGGCCATCACGACCTTCATGCGGAAATGCAGCGGTTTTCCCACCGCGCCCTCGCGCAGCAATTGTCTCGCGCGCACGAGGGGCGGATAGAAGACAAAATTCTCGAACAGTTTGAGGCGTTTGCCGCTGGCATCGGCGGCGGCCACCATGCGGTCGCACTCGCCCAGCGTCATCGCCATCGGCTTCTGCACGCTGACATGGGCCCCGGCGGCCAGCGCCGCCGCGGTCATCGCCTCATGCAGCGGATGCGGCGTGAGGATCTCGATCAGGTCGAGATCCCGGCGCAGGAACTCCGCGTAGTCGGTGGTGGCGAACGCCGCCGGATGCTCCGCCACGCGCCGTGCCAGCAGCGCCGGATCGGCATCGCACAGGGCGACGATCTCCGCCTCGGGATGGCCGAGATAGCCCCGCACATTGAGGTCGAACACGCGCCCGAGCCCGACCAGGCCGACGCGCCGTTTGTGTGCTGGCATGTTGTCCCCCCGTTGCGCCGGAATGTGGCGCGCGGGCGGGGTGGCGCGTCAAGCCGGGCTACAGGTGGTATTGCGTGAACAGGCTGAGCCGCAGCAGCACCTCCGCGCCGTACACGTAGCGGCTGGCGTTGGTGGCCGCGTGCTCCCATGCCGGCAGGAAGCCGGTGAACGAGACCGAATATCGCGAGCGCGTGTAGATGATGCCGGGATCGATCAGCAGCAGTTGCGCGCCGCTGCCCGGCACTTTCGCTCCCCCTGCGCGGTTCGGCGCGGTGGAGGTGAAGTTCGCCTCCAGCGAGCCATACAGCTCCGCCGGCACGTCGCCCTCCAGCGAGTGCGGCCACAGCAGATAGTGCGCGCCGACATCGGCGTAGAAGGTGTTGCCGAAGCGGTAGCCGGCGCCGGGGGCGTTGGTCTGATACCCGGCCTCGGCGCCGCCGTTCCAGGTCAGCGTCTGCACCGACATCGTCACCGCGTCGCGCGTGCCCCAGGTGCCGGTGCCGGGCTGCGCCGCGCGCGACATCACGGGATTGGCGTTGTCCATGCCGGTCGGCATCACCAGCCCGACATAGGGCGCGATGCGGAAGGTCGAGCCGATGCCGTCCTGCTGATAGACGGTGTAGCGGCCTTCCAGCACGGTGTCGCCGAAGCCGCTCGCGGTTTCGCTGTGCGCCTGCGCGCCGGTGCCGAGGCGGACGGTGGTTGCGGCGAAGCTGGTGTTCTGCACGATGAACGCGAGGTTCGGAGATGCGCCGTAGATCAGCACGCTCTTGTCGGAAAAGCTGCTGACGCCGCCGGTGCCCTGGGTGAACAGCGGCTGCGCGCGGATGATGAAGTTGCCCGACGACACCGGCGAGGCGCCGGGGAAGGTGAGCTGCGCGCGCGCGGGTGAGGCAAGCCAAAGCGGCATAACGAGCAGGGCCGCGAGGCCCGCGAGCCGGCGAAGTTGATGGCGCATGGGTCAGGGGCCCGGCGGGATGCGGCGGATGTCGCCGGGGGTGTAGGCGGCGCCGCGCACGGCTTCACGCAGTTGCTCGTCCGTCACCATCGCGTCGGGCGCCAGTTGCATCGTCGCCAGCCCGTGTTGCAGGTCGAAGCGCATGGTTTTCACGCCGGGAATGCCGAGCAGATGGCGCGTCAGGCCGAAAGTGGCGCTGGGCGAGACGACGCCGAGCACGGTCATTTCCACTGTGCCCCCCGGCGCCGGCGCCTCGGCCCCCAGCACGATCGCGAGCGCCACCACCGCCCCCGCCCGGACCACGCCGCCCGCCATCGCTGTCCACGCCCCCATGCCCGCCCTGCCCATGCTGCCGTGTGTCAAACGTTATAGCCCGGCCCCGCCGCGTCAAGCGCGCGCGCACCGACGTGAAGCAGGCTCAGGCGATCAGCGCGTCCAGGAAGGCCGCGAACGCATCCTGCGGCACGGTGAACTGGCCTTCGAGGGAAAAGCCCTCGGTCATGTACGCCATGCTGTGCCCGCGCAGCGCGCCGATCTCGGATTGCGTGGTGTTCAGCACCCCCAGCACGCCGACGCGCGTGCCGGCCGGGCAGACCAGCGCGGTGTGCAGGCCGGAGCCGAACAGCCCCGCGATCGTCCCGGCCTGCCGGAACAGCGCCAGTTGCTGGCGCCAGGGCAGTTCCTCCGGCGCGATGGCGACGAATCCGCGTGCCTCCGCCAACGCCACCAGGGCGGCTTCGTTGCGGCACTCGCGCTGCTGGGATTCGGGGTTGCGGAACCCGCGCCGGCCGACGAACAGGCGCGGCGCCGGCGCCACCTCCGGCAGCGGGGCGAGGTGGGCGAGCAGGTCCTCGATCAGCATGTCGGTGAACGGATGGAAGCCGTCGTGGTCATGCACCATGTCCGGCAGGATCGCCTGGCGCAGCCGCACCCGTTCCTCCAACGGGCGGAAGAACTCGATGTCCTCGCGCGGGATGTCGAGATCCTCGGCCAGAATGCGCAGCAGCCAGGCCGGCGCGTCCGCCGCCAGCAGCCAGCGCGCGCGCAGGCCGGTGCCGCGCAGCGCACGGCGCACCAGCAGCACGCGGAACAGCATCTCGATCAGGAAATGCCCGTACACGTGCAGCCCGTGGCCGAGCAGCACCGCGCAGGGGGCGGCGATCTCGCGCAGCGGCAGCGTGTGGATCTCCAGCAGGCGCGGACCCTGCTCGCTGATCTGGTGCAGGTTATAGACATAGAACGGCATCAGTTGCGGCGCCGTCACCATCTTGCCGTCGAGCCAGATATGTCCCTGGCCGGTCACGATCGCGTCGGTGGCGAAGCTGCACGCCACCTCGCGCGGGGGCGTGTCGCGTGGGACGCTGTGCCAGTCAATGTGGAAGGCGTTGGTGAACGCCTCGGTGCCCGGCAGCAGCGGCCGTGGCGCGTGCACCGGGGCGGGCGGCGCCACCGTCAGGCGCGGCAGTTGCCCGGCCCAGAACCCCGGCCACTGCGTGTGCACGCAGGCGGCGGCGAGGTCGCGCAACTCGACGAAGCTCTCCGGCACCGCCTCGTCCGCCGGCGCGGCGCCGGGAGCAGGGCGGGGCAGCGGCGGCGGCATGGTGGCGAGCACGCTGGCCAGTGGCACAGGCAGCGCCGCGAGCGCCGCCGACGGCGCGGGGGCGGTGAGCACGGGCGCCGGCGGTGGCGGTGCCGGTGCCGGTGCGGGTGGCGGTGCGGGTTGGGTCGGGGCGGCCACGCGGACGCGGGCGA
>JAKBCB010000426.1 GCA_021808185.1 Pseudomonadota bacterium | reverse complement strand
CGATCTCGCCCCGGTGCTGGACCTGCGCCTGCCGATCACCACCGATGCCATCGGCGACCGCGCCTATGCCGCCGAGCCGGAGACGGTCGCGGCCCTCGGGCGCGCCATGGCGGCGGGGCTGCTGGCGGCGGGCGCGCAGCCGGTGGGCAAGCACGCGCCGGGGCACGGGCGGGCGACGGTGGACAGCCACCTCGCCTTGCCGGTGGTGCGGGACACCGATCTGTCGGCGGACCTTGTGCCGTTTGCCCGAAATGCCGACCTTGGGTGGATGCTGACCTCGCACATCCTGTATCCGGCGCTCGACCCGCGCCGCCCGGCGACCCTGTCGCCCGCCATCGTGGGCGACATCGTTCGCGGCCGCATCGGGTTCGCGGGCGTCCTCGCCTCCGACGACCTCGCCATGAAGGCGCTGGAGGGCACGCCAGCCGAGCTGGCGGCCGGGGCGCTCGCCGCCGGCTGCGACGTGGCGCTGTATTGCCCGGGCGACATGGCCGGCACCGAAGCCGTGCTGCGCGCCTGCCCGCCATTGAGCACGGCCGCGCAAGCGCGGCTGGACGCGGCACGGGCGCAGGCGGCGGCGCGGATCGTGCTGGACCCCGTGGCGCTGGCCGGCGAGCGGGACGCGCTGCTGTCGTGATCGGCATGATCTGGTCGTTCCTGCTCGCCGCCATCCCGGTGGTGATCGCGATCACGCTGCACGAGGCGGCGCACGGTTACGCCGCCTGGGCCATGGGCGACAACACCGCCAAGGAGGCCGGGCGGCTGTCGCTGAACCCGCTCGCGCATGTGGACCGGGTGGGGACCATCCTGCTGCCGGGGTTCCTGCTGCTGTCGCAACTGGCCACCATCGGGCATGTCTCGTTCATGTTCGGCTGGGCCAAGCCGGTGCCGATCGCGGCGTGGCGGTTCCGCGACCCGCGACGCGGCATGATGGTGGTGGCCGCCGCCGGTCCCGCGATGAATTTCTTCCTCGCGTGGCTGGGCGCGCTGACGCTGCATCTGCTGCCGCTGTTCACCCACTCGCCGGCGGGGGCGGAGATGCAGCTGGAGTTCGTCACCGTCTTCATCGTGGCCAATCTGGCGCTCGGCCTGTTCAACCTGCTGCCGATCCCGCCGCTGGATGGCGGGCGGATCGTGGTCGGGCTGCTGCCGCTGGGCATGGCGCGGGTCTGGGCGCGGGTGGAGCGCGCCGGCATCCTGGTGGTGCTGCTGATCCTGTTCCTGCTGCCGGCGGCGCTGCGCGAGTTCGGCATCAGCTACGATCCGGTGCGCGAATATCTCGGCGTGGCGATCCTGCAAGCCGCACGGCTGATCCTGTGGCTGGCCGGCAGCTCGCCATTCCTGCCGGTCATGTTCGGCGATGGAAGCGACATCTGAACCGCCCGCCGGCGCGCAGGCGCTGGTGCTGCGGCTGGAAGGGTTCGAGGGGCCGCTCGACCTGCTGCTGGACCTCGCGCGCGGGCAGAAGGTGGATCTCGCCCGCATCTCCATCCTGGCGCTGGTCGAGCAATACCTCGCGGTGATCGAGGGGGCGCGGCGCGTGCGGCTGGAACTGGCGGCGGACTGGCTGGTGATGGCGGCGTGGCTGACCTGGCTGAAATCCCGCCTGCTGGTGCCGGCGGGCGGCGAGGCGGCCGAGGAAGCCGAGGAAGCGGCCGAGGTGCTGGCCGCCCGGCTGCGGGAGTTGCAGACCATGCGCGCGGCCGCGCAATGGCTCGGCGCGCGGCCGGTGCTGGGGCAGGACGTGTTCGCGCGCGGCGCGCCGGAGGATCTGTCCGTCGTCGATCGCAGCCGGCTGGCGCTGGACCTGACCGGGCTGATTCGCGCCTACCTGTTGGCGCTGCGGCGGGCGGCGGCGACCAAGCCGTACCGGCCGCCCACCGCCTCGCTGTGGAGCGTGCAGCAGGCGCTGACCCGGCTGGCCAGCCTGATGGGCAGCCTGCCGGACTGGAGCACGCTGGACGCCTATCTGCCGGAGGGGCTGGGCACCGCCCTGGAACGGCGGGGCGCGCTGGCCAGCACGCTGCTGGCGGGGCTGGAAATGGCGCGCGGCGGCGCCGTGCGGCTGCGGCAGGAGGCGGCGTTCGCGCCGATCGAGGTGCGGCGCGGGGGCGAAGATGTCTGACGAGGCGATGCAGGACGCGCTGCGGCTGGCCGAGGCGATGGTGTTCGCCGCCGCCGCTCCGGTGACGGCCCGCCAGCTCGGCCAGTTGTTGCCCGAGGGGATCGAGGCCGAGGCGGTGCTGTCCGCCCTGCGGGATCGCTACGCCGGGCGCGGCGTGGAACTGGCCGAGGTGGCGGGCGGGTTCCAGTTCCGCACCGCGCCGGATCTGGCGCCACGCCTGCGCAAGGTGGTGCAGGTGCCGCGCCGGCTGCCGCGCGCGGCGATGGAGACGCTGGCCATCGTCGCCTACCACCAGCCGGTGACGCGCCCGGAGATCGAGGAGATTCGCGGCGCGGCCCTGGCGCAGACCACGCTCGACGCGCTGCTGGAAGCCGGGCTGATCGCACCGAAGGGCCGCAAGGAAGTTCCCGGCCGGCCGACGCTGTGGGCCACCACCCCCGCCTTCCTGCTGCAATTCGGCCTGCGCGACCTGCGCGACCTGCCCAAGCGGGAGGACCTGCTGGTGGAACCCCCCGCACCGGGACAGGCGCCGCCGGAGGAATAGCGCCCTTGCGGAAGGGGGGCGGGCCACACCGAACTCGGGGCGCGCGGCCCCGGTTTCCCTCACCCGGAGAATCCTGCTAGCACACCGGACCCTTGGAGCGCCGAGATGTTCGACTTCGCCTGGTCCGAAATTGCCCTGATTGGCGTCGTGGCCCTCGTGCTGATCGGCCCGAAGGATCTGCCCATCGCCATCAAGGCCGTGGCCGACGTGGTGAAGAAAATGCGCCGCATGGCGGGCGAGTTCCAAAGCCATGTGGACGAGATGGTCAAGGACACCTCGATCGCCGAGGTGCGCCAGCAGATCAACGAGCTGCGCAACTTCGACATTCGCGGCGAGATCGAGAAGGCGGTGGACGCGGACGGCTCGATCCGCTCGACCTTCACCGAGGACCCGTTCCGCAACACTGGCGGCGACGTGCCGCAAGCCGGGGCGCACACCATCGAGGCACCGCCGGAAGTGGACGCGGCCCCCGGGTTCGAGGCGCCCGCCGTCGAGGCACCGGCGTTCGTGCCGCCGGCCGTGGCCCCGCCCGTCGTGGCCGCCGCGCCGCCGCCGCCGCCCGAGCCGCCCGCCTTCATCCCGCCGGGCAGCCCCACGCCCCGCGCGTAACTCCATAGCGACGACAGGACGCACGTGGCCACCACAACCGAAAACGACCCGATCAACGACAAGCCGATGCCGCTGCTCGATCACCTGATCGAGCTGCGGCGGCGGCTGTTGTGGTCCGCCGTGACGTTCCTGCTGGCGTTCTTCGTGTGCTACTACTTCTCGCAGCACATCTACGGGTTTCTCGCCCGCCCGCTCGCGGATGCGCTGGCCAGCAAGCCCGGCAGCAACCGCGCGCTGATCTACACGCAGCTGTACGAAGCGTTCTTTACCTATCTGCGGGTGGCGTTCTTCGGCGCGGCGTTCATCTCGTTTCCCGTGGTGGCGACACAGCTTTGGCTGTTCGTGGCGCCCGGCCTGTATCGCAGCGAGAAGCGCGCGATCGCGCCGTTCCTG